>CAKMQO010000104.1 GCA_927911695.1 uncultured Gemella sp.
TATGGTTATTATACAGCCCAAACTGTACAAAACCCTATAAAAAGCAATAACAGTATTCTTCTTTGCGGTAATTGCGGTAATTATAGGTACATATTTTAGTATTCATGGCAGTAAGTATAACAGTACTAAAAATTATGAAAAATAATAAAAAACTTCTACTACAAACCTAAAAACTTCATCAGTGTTTCTGGTTTATTATATAGAATGAAAAGAAATGCTGTAGGATTAGCGAATATCTGTATATTATCTACTATGGTTCTTGTAACTATGGGAACAACATCGGCATTATATGCAGGTATGGAAAAATCTTACAACGAAAGATTCCCAAGACAATTAATGATTGCAGGTTATCATTCTACTAGTGATAAACTAAAAGAAATCGAAAATAATGCAAAATTATCAGCTAAAGAAGCGGGAACTGAAGTGGAAGATATGGTTTCATATAATTCAGTACCTATGGTAGGAAGACTATTGAATGATAAATTTAATGCCGAAGCTAATCTAGGGGTCGACTTAGCTAATGTAAAATGATAGTTACCTTAGAATTAAAAGACTATAATAAAGTTGCTAATAAAAATAAAACATTAGAAAGCAACGAAATTTTCTTACATATTGATAAAAAAGGTAATTATGACCACAACACTATTTCACTAAATGGTAGCGAGTATAAAATTAAAAGAAAAATTATCAGAGTTTCCGGGAGCAATAGGTTCAGCAGCAGCGAATATTATTGATACTTACTATGTTGTTGTAAAAGATGATAAAGAAGCGGAAAAAATAGCTACACAATTAGCTGCGAGAATGGACGAACTTAGTAAACAAAATCCAGATAGTAGAGGAATAAGTATAGCAACTGGAACAGCTACAATTCAAAACTATGTTGCATTTAATATTAAAGATACTACTAAAGAAGCCAAGGTAATTGAAAACTTTAAAAAATTAGAAAAACAAAGTGGTATAGAAATAGAAGGTAAAGATGAAAATAAACTTACATTCAGAGGAGTCTTTGCATCATTCCTATTCATCGGAGTGTTCATAAGCTTAATATTTGTAACATCTCAAGTAGTAATCATGTACTACAAACAAATCTCAGAAGGTTATGAAGATAAAGGTAACTTTGAAATTATGAGAAAAGTAGGTATTACAGATAAACAGATTAAACAATCAATCAGATCACAAGTACTGTTAATCTTCTTCTCACCATTAATCATAGCGACACTACATACGATAGTAGCATATCCATTTATCGAGAAAATCTTAAGATTATTCTTAATAACAGATAGCAGCATATTCTTACAAGCACTCGCTGTGACAATCGTAGTCTTCGCAATCTTCTATCTAATAGTTTATGCAATAACATCAAAAATTTACTATAGAATTATAAAAGAATAGACGAAAATAAACTCCAGAGCAATTCTGGAGTTTTTTCGTTTTATTTGCATTTGGACTTTTGTTCTTATAAAATAGGAAATGTAAGAACGAAAAGGCGGTGGAAATGATGAGTAAAAAAGAATTACTACTAAATAAAATGAAGGAAAATAATGGAATTATTACAACAAAAGATGCATTATCATTAGGAGTTCATAAGGATACGTTAAAAAAACTTACGCATGATGAAGAAATAGTAAAAGTAGCGAACGGATTATATGTCTTAACTAATGAAGAAATAGACGAGTATCTTTATTTTTCTTACAGAGTACCAAAGGGAGTGTTCTCTCATGAAACTGCAGCCTACTTGCAAGGTTTATCCACAAGAATGCCACTCAACTATGTTATGATGGTAATGAAGGGTGATAATGTAAGTAGAATTAAGAAAAACAGGGATGATATTTCCTTTAAATATAGTAAAAAAGAATATTATGATTTAGGTAAGGAAAAAATAATCAGCCCATTCGGTAGAGAAGTTAGCGTGTATGATAAAGAAAAAACTATACTAGATCTTATAAGAGATAAAGATAGAGTTGATTCTGGCGTATTTAGTGAAGCTATGAAATTATATTTTGGAGGTGAAGATAAAGATTTATTAAAATTATCTAAATATGCCATGTATATGAATATGGAAGAACAGCTGAAACCTTATACGGAGGTATTATTATGAAGACAGCAGAACAAATAAAAGGGGCTATTAGAAATATATCGAAAGAAAAAGGTGTTAATCCTAATTCTTTGCTACAAATGTGTCTTTTTGAAGGGATACTCGAAAAGTTATCTAAGTCAAAATACAGGGAGAATTTTATATTGAAAGGTGGGTTATTAATCTCTTCTCTAATAGGTGTTGATATGAGGAGTACAATGGATATGGACACTACAATTAAAGGTATTCCTGTAAATGAAGAAACTATTACTAGAATAATTAATGAAATTTTAGCTATAGAAATTGATTTAGAAATCAGTTATAAATTGATAAAATTAACGCCGATAAGAAATGCTGATGTCTATGAGGATTTTAGTGCAAGTATTGAGTGTAAATTCGGGAAAATTAATGCAAGATTAAATATAGATATAACTACTGGCGATGTTATTACACCTAGAGAAATTAAATATTCTTACTCTAGAATATTAGATGAAGGGACAATTCCTATTATTATATACACCATAGAGACAATACTTGCGGAGAAATTTGAAACAATTTCAAGTAGAAACATTACAACAACAAGAGCTCGTGATTTTTATGATTTATATATGATATACAATATGTATAATAATAAGATTAATCAAGAAATATTAGGAGAAGCTATAGTGAAAACAGCGAGACAAAGAGGTTCTTTGAAAGCAATTAGACAATATAAAGAAATAGTAGAACTATTTAAAATTAATAGTACAATAAAAAATATATGGGACAGATATGCAAAGAATAATCTGTATACAAAGGATATAAAATTTTCAGATACAGTAGAGGTATATGAGAAAATTGGCAATATATTAGATTCGGATAAAATAAAAAATGTGTAAATATAGTCGTAGTAACATCAAAAATTTACGATAGAATTATAAAAGAATAAACGAAATAAACTCCAGAGGAAAAATCTGGAGTTTTTTTTGTTTTATTTGCATTTTGGACTTTTGGGAGTGACTTTAAAAATCGTAATTTCGGAGAAATCGATTTTGTCGAGTCACCCCCTGCACAGTTTATAGATATC
>CAKMQO010000105.1 GCA_927911695.1 uncultured Gemella sp.
GTAAAGAAGATAATGTAGCGAGTGATGTTGATACTCGTAGTGCAAAATATAGAAAATCAACGATGGCATTACTTCGTCACCAACTTAATTCTATTAATGTGATGGACGCTATTACTTATATTTCTATTTTTGTTTTATCGATCATTGCTATTTTTGCGGTGAAAGATCAGAAACTTATTGTTTTCGTAATCGTAGCTTCTTTAGAATGTTTCAAACCGTTGCGTGCATTAGGTGGCTTGTTCCATATTTCAATGAAAGGGAATGTTGAGTTAGATAATATCTATAAACTTCTTGATCATCCGGAGCAAGAAAAAGATGAAACTATCGAGGTTGAAGCTGGGAAAAATATTGTTCTGAACAATGTAAGTTTTTCTTATGGTGAGGAGACGACTTTAGAAAATATTAATATGCTATTTAAACCTGGTACGAAAACAGCATTAGTAGGAGAAAGTGGAAGTGGTAAATCTACTATTATTAAATTAATTTTAGGTCTAAATTCTAACTATAGTGGAAGTATAAAATACGATAACTTCAATATTGATACTATTCCTACTAGAGAAATGTCTAAAATTACTACACTTATTACTAATGATAGTTACTTAGTTAAAGGCACTATAAGAGAGCATTTAAGTGTTCATAAAAATATAACTGAAGAAGAAATGTATAATGCTTTAGAAAAGTTAATCTTAAAGATTTCGTGGAAGAACACGGTGGTCTAGACTATGAACTTGCGATAGGAGCTGCGAACCTTTCTGGTGGTCAAAGACAAAGATTACTTGCAGCAAAAGCAATTTTAAAAGATTCTTACTTGTATATACTTGATGAAGCAGTATCAAATATTGACGATTACAGTAAGGAAATCGTACTTAATGCTTTTGATTCAATTAAAGAAGGAAAAATTATTATCGTTATTTCTCATGATTAGAGACAATAGCAAATTCAGATAATATCTATGTTCTAAAAGATAAGAAAATTATTGAAGAAGGAACACATGCTGAGCTGATTGAAGAAAATTCTCTATATAGAAAATTATTCACAGATCAACAACAACTGAAATCAAAATTTTTAGCTAAGGAGGTAGAGTAATGACATCATTAAGAGAATTAAAACAACTTTTAGCTATTGCTCAGGACTTTAAACGTCCATTGCTTAGAGCGACTTTATTTGGAAGTCTAGGTCACTTAACACTTGTCGTATTTACCTACTTCATCTCGTTATTCTTTTTAACGAAAATAACGACAATAGCTGTAATTTTATTCGTAGTAATCTTTGCTTTAGCTGTATTAAAAGGACTATTTAGTTATACTGAGCAACTTTTAAATCACTACGTAGCATTCAAAGTATTACATGCCTTACGTGTTAAAGTTTTAGAAAAATTCAAACGTATATCTGTCGACAGTTTTACAAAAAATACTTCAGGTGATTACATGACGATGATTACGACTGATATTGAATTATTAGAAGTTTTCTACGCGCATACAATAACACCATTTATGATTTATATCGTACAAAGTTTAGTAGTTAGTTTCTTCTTACTATTCTTTAGCGTGAAACTAGCGTTAGTATCTTTAATAATTTATATCGTAATCGGACTTGTATATCCGTTAAGTTTTAGAAATGTTGGGCAAGATGTTGGTGAAAATTATCGTCGTAAACTGACTCAAGTAAACAACAATTCATCAGAAGAAGCTTATGGAATTTTTGAAACATTGCAATATGGAAAAATCGATGAGGTAAAACGTAATATCGATATGGAAACTGAAGAACTGACAAGAAGTTCATATCTTAAAAATAAATTTTTAGTAGATTTGAATGTTCTAAATGTTGTAACTTATAATATCGGGGTGTTGGCATTTATCTACGTGGCATCTTCACTTGATAGTCAGTTCGTAACTGTTTCATTAGTTGCGATGTTTTATCGTATCGTTCATTCCTATTTTATATATGGGGAATCTTGCTTCAACATTAAGTCAGACGATGGCAAGTGGGAAGAGATTTTTAGAGCTTATGAATACGCCAGAAGAAGCGGAAAATAGCGGAGTAGTTGTTGAGTTTAATGAACTTAAAGTTGAGAATCTAACATATCGCTACGCTGATAATACTGTAGTAGATAACTTAAGCTTTGATGTGAAAAAAGGTGAAGTTATCGGCTTAAGTGGGCCTAGTGGATGTGGTAAATCTACAATAGCGAAACTTATTATGAAATTCATCTCAGATGAAAATATGGAAGGTAATATCACTATCGATGGTGTTGAATTAAGAGACATAGATAATCGTTACTTTAGAGAAAATAGCTCGATAATACTTCAAGATAGTTACTTATTCAATGCAAAAATTAAAGATAATATCACATTCTTCGAAAAAGATTTAGATAAAGAAGAATTGGATGCATCACTAAGAAAAACTAATTTAAGAGGTTTTGTGGATAACTTAAAACGCCGTGAAAATGAAATCGTTGGTGAGAGAAGTTCGAACATAAGTTCAGGACAAAAACAACGTTTATCAGTAGCACGTTCATTCTACAATGATAGTAAACTTCTGATTCTTGATGAAGCGACAGCAAACATCGATATCTTCAGTGAAATTGAAGTGCTAAAAGCTTTAGAAGAAAGTAAAAAAGACAAGATAACAATAATAATTTCACATAATAAATCAACATTATCAATATGTGATAAGGTAATTAGATTAGGTGAATAAAAAGTGAGAGGAACTTGGAAAATACCAAGCTCCTCTTTTTTTATTATCGTGTTAAGTTTTTATAAATTTGTTGTTTAATAAATTGTAAATCATGCTCCTCAGTAGGACAAGGAACGTCTTCAAAAAGAATAAATCTTTGGACTGAGTAAGTACTGATAGGTCCTGCGAATGAACGAATTATTTCAGATGTCGATAAGTTTTCGTTAATTTCAGGATTAGTTTCTCTATATTTTTTTAATATAGATTTGAAGTTTATTTTTTCAAATGTTATTTTTATAGAATCAATGAGTTGTGTTTTAAAATTTTCATTTGTTAATATTTCTGAGTATACTATTTTTATAGTATCCTTATTTTCTTTTAGGAAAACCATGCGATCTTCGACAACGTAACTGATTAATTCTTCAAGGGAATTAGTATTTTGAGTTCTTTTTAGAAAATTTAAAAATAGTTTAGGAATAACAGGGACTATTATTGAATATAATAAATCTTCTTTAGTTTTAAAGTATTTAAATACTGTTGCCTGACTAACGCCTGCTTCTTTAGCGATTTGAAGTGTAGATGTCCCGTGGTATCCTTGTTTTGCGAATAATTTAATCGCAGCTTCTATTGTTTTTTTCTTACCAGGTGGAAAGGTTTCGTCATGAGAAATGCTAAAGTAAGATTGTAAGATATTTTCAGTCATAAGGGTCTCCTATTGTTTTTTAAACTTTTCTATATCGTTTTAAGCCTAGAATATTAAGTATTATTAGAAGGATGCAAAGTGCAAGTAGAACGACGATATCAGTTTTAATCGCAAGAAGATTTTTACCTTCTAAAATTATTTTGCTTAAACCATCACTAGCATACGTAACAGGTAGGATTTTACTAATATAGACGGCGATTTTCCCCATGCTCTCAACAGATACTATTCCTGAAAAGAACATTTGAGGAATGACTATTATGGGAACGAACTGCATAATTTGAAATTCTGATTTTGCGATTGTAGAGATTAGTAAACCTAATGTTAAGGCAACCATTGCTAGTAATACATTAACTATTATAACATAAAACGGATTTCCAGCAACTTCAATATTTAATAAATATATAGATGATAGAGTGACGATAATAGTTTGAATTACAGCTAATGAGCTATAAGATAGTACATATCCTAGGACAACTTCGCTTCTTTTTACCGGAGTTGCTAAAGTCTATCTAGAGTTCCGCTAGTACGTTCTTTTAATAGAGCCATACCAGAGATTAGAAACACGAAGAAGAATAGGATATAGCCGATTAAAGTAGGTGCAACTTTATTAAAAAATGTTGAATCTGCATTACTGTAGTTATAATATTCTTTAACTTCAGGCTCTTGTTTGTTTTCACCTAATTTAGGATTTACTTTTTTAACAATTTCTACCAAGTTTTTTTGCTTCTGATGCTTTTATAGAACTTTTTTAAAACTTGTTGAGCTTGCATAGTTTTAGTAGTGTCTATGTTAGCGTGAGTTACTGTATAAGTATTGTTGTCATAAGAAATTACGGTATCAATCTCGTTATTTTTTTAATTTTTTCTTCAGCAGTTTCTTTTGATTGGTATTCTTCTAGATGAACGTTGTCGATATCTTTCATTACGGATACGACACTTTGAGGAGTGTTTATAGAAGCGACAGTAATTTCAGAATTTGTATTTGCTGAAAAGACTATGCTTATCAACCACATTATAAAAATTGGAGCAACGAACATCATTGCTAAAGTTCTTTTATCTCTAAAAAATTCTTTAAATATTCTTTTTGAAATAGTTAAAATTCTCATTTTATTTTTCCTCCACTTTTAAGAATACTTCTTCGATAGTAGTAACATTATTTTTTTCTTTTAGATTTTTTGGTGTGTCAAAATCTATAATATCTCCACGAAGAAGAAGACCAACTTTATCTGTAAGTTCTGCTTCGTCCATTACGTGAGTTGTTACTAGTATGCCAACACCGTTATCCCTCTGCTTGAACAATTCTTTCCAAATGTTACGACGAAGGCTAGGGTCTATACCAACTGTAGGTTCATCGAGTATAAGTAACTCAGGGCTACCGATTAGCGCAATAGCGAGTGAAAGTCTGCGTTTCATCCCACCAGAATAATTCGATACTAATTTTTTCAAGTGGTCGGTTAGGTCGACTATTTTTGCCACATAAGCTATTTCTTCTTTTAGTTGTTTTGAAGGAATACCTTTCATTTTCCCGAAAAATTCTAAGTTTTCATAGCCGGTAAGCATCTCATAAAGGGCATCGCTTTGTGCCATATATCCAATATTAGAAAGAATTTCTCTTTTTGGCATTTTGTTATCTAGAACAAGGGCTTCACCTTTATCCGCTTTTTCCATACCAAGCATTGTTTTTATTAATGTTGATTTTCCCGATCCTGATGGACCGATAAGACCGACAATTTCACCTTTTTCTAGATTGAAATCAATATTGTCAAGGACTGTTTGATCGCCGAAACTTTTTGATAATGAAGTAATTTGTATTAATTTTTTCATAAGAATTATCTTCCTTTCTGAAGTAAGTAAACACTCACTTTAAAATTAAAAAAATATATAGCTGAGATTATTTGAGGGATATTAATTCACCCAATGTTTTTAGAACTACGATTATTATATAGTTCAGGATAGGTGCTAAGAAATATCTCATTAGAAATAAGATTTTAAATCTTTAGTGAGTAAACACTCACCTTACATTTAATATTATAGTGAGTAAACACTCACTTGTCAAGAAGGAAATTTGAAAAATTTTAAAAAGGGGGATGGGAAACAAATAGATAAATATTCCGCTGTTAATGTGACTTTTGAGATATTTTCTTTGTAATATAAACTTAGTTTAAAGTCACCTGAGTACAATAGTTAATATATATCATAGAAATGTGATATAATATTTATAAAGTCAGAATAATAAAATATCAACAATAAAGTCAGGAGGAATTTATTATGATAGATGGATTAAATAAAATTTGGAATAAATTTCTTAAATTTTTAGAAAATAAAGAGATGTATAAATCATACGAAGGAGCTATGATCTCTGGGGTATGTAGTGGTTTAAGTAAAAGATTTGGAATAAGTGCTAGTTTATTACGAGTACTATTCTTATTAGCGAGTATTTTCTCATTCGGTAGCCCGATATTGATATATATATTGTTATCGATAATAATGCCGGCAAAACCTATGAAAGAAAACTACAGAAATTCAAGCTATATTGACGGACGTGCTTGGGAAAAATAATATAAAAAAAGTGTAATTGATACTTGATCAATTAGAACTTTTTGTTTATTTCACTGCATTAATAAATCTAGCTGCGATTTCTTTTGGACGAGTGATAGCTCCGCCAACTACTACGCTGAATGCCCCTGCGTCATAAGCTGCTTTTGCTTGATCAGGGTAGTGGATACGACCTTCTGCGATTATAGGCACAGAAATAGTTTCAGATAGCTTTTTGATAAGACCTAGGTCTACTTCGTTCGGTCTATCTTTTGTATTTTCTGTATAACCACTTAATGTAGTTCCGACAAAATCAAGACCGATGTTAGCTGCGTTTACACCTTCTTCAAAAGTTGCGATATCTGCCATTAAAAGAATGTCAGGGTACTTAGCTTTGATTTCTGCGATAAAATCATTGATTGTTGTACCATCAAAACGAGGGCGTAAAGTACAGTCTAAGGCGATTATTTCACAACCTGTTTCTACAAGAGCATCTACTTCTTTCATAGTTGCTGTGATGAATTGTGACATACCTTCATAACTTTGTTTAATAATTCCGATAACCGGTAAATCTACCGTTTCTTTAATTTGAACTATATCAGTAACTCCTTGTGCACGAATACCAACAGCACCAGCTTGTTTAGCTGCAAGAGCCATAAGTTTCATAACGCCACCTTCTTCAACGTAAAGTGGTTCGCCTGGTAAAGCCTGACAAGAAACGATAATTCCGCCTTTAATTTGGTTTAAGATTTTTTCTTTTTTATTCATAGTTAACTCCAATCAGAGCTTAATCTTTAATAGTTAAGCTGTAGTATTTGTAATTTATATATATTTTTACATATTCAAAAATTTTACCGTCTGCAAAGTAAGTGTACCTATCAAATTCAAAACAAGGTTCACCATCTTTTGCGATAAAATTCGCAATTTCTTCAGGAGTATCAACTATAACTTGCATGTATTTTTTAGATTTTTCTTGGTGAATATCTATGCGATATTTTTTTTCTAATCATAGTAGCAAGTTCTTTGAAACTGTCGATATCATCGATATTAACATCAGGTAAATATTTAATTGGAATATAGTTAGTTTGGTGAGCCCAAGCAACATTACCGATATATTTTATACGAGCTACTTTTAGAAGTTTTTTGATTTTTTAGTTTTAATTTTGAGCAAAGCTCTTTATCTTGGATAATTTCAGCTTCTACAACTTCAGAGTGTTCAGATACTGATTCTTTAAAGTGTTTATGGAAATTGTTGTTTTCTGTAACAAAGACTTTTTTATTAACTATAGTTTTGTTAACGAAACTTCCTTTACCTTGAATTCTAAAAATATACCCTGCTGATTCTAGTTCGTTTAACACGCGAACAGCAGTAGTACTACTAACATTATATATTTCTTTTATCTCTTTTTCTGTATAGAGCTGTTCACCTTCTTTAAAAATACCGGTTTGTATTTTTAAGATGATATCATTTATAATCTTTTCGTATTTTTTCAAGTTGATCCCTCCTTGACTTAATTATTATTTATTTATCAAAATTTAATGTGTTAACTTCAAATTTATATTATCACTTATGCAGGACTTTGTAAAGAAAAAACTTAAAAAATATTAGAAAAAAATTTAAACGGTTGCAAAAATTATAAATTAACATTAAACAAAGCTTTGAAGCTCTGTTAAAAAATAAAAGAGAGTGACTCAAAAATCGTGATTTCGAAGAAAATCGATTTGTCGAGGCACTCTCGAAAAAGTTTATTAGATATCAATAAACCACTGCGGTTATATGTTCTTATATAAACTTTTTAATTTAGGACTTTTGAATAAGATTCACAAGTTCTTAATGTCTTATTTTTCTACAAATGGGCTAATAGCTCCGTATAGAGCTGCATCATTTCCTAACTCAGCAGCTAGGAATTTAGTTTGGTTGTTTTCGATTGGGTGAAGTTCACGTACTTTTGCCTCTAGTTTATTTAATAAATAATCTCCTTGAGCAGAAACAGCTCCACCGATTACGATGTATTTAGGATCTAGGATACATAGTAAGTTAACAATACCACGAGCAAGTTCGAATAACCATTCGTCTAGCACTTTTAGTGCAGTTGTGTCTTCACGTTTACAAAGATCGAAGAATTCGATAACGCTAATTCCTTCGTACATTTCGGCTTTGATTTTTCTATCTAAAGCAATAGTAGAAGCACGTTGTTCGTAAGTAGTTTTAGTGTCGAAGTCATAAAGAGATTGTCCGATTTCACCTACACCGAAGTTAGATCCAAAAGGAAGACTAGTTAGGTAGTAAGCTCCACCTATTCCAGTTCCTAAAGCCATACAGAATACTTCATCTAAACCTTTTGCTCCACCAAGCCATTGTTCACCAAGTAATGCACAGTTAACATCGTTATCTGCGTATACTGGAATACCTAGTCTATCTCCAAAATCACGTTTGAAGTTAGTCCAAGGTAGTTTTTGATAGTTGGAGCTGAACGAATTACTTCCATATGAACATTATCAATAACACCTGCAGCTGAAATACCAGCAGCAGTGAAGTTGTAAGTTTCACGGATTTTACTTGCGATTCTATACATTTCATCAGTAATTTTTACAGTTACATTGTCAGGTGTTTTACAAGTTTCGTAATGTACGATTTTATGATTTTCATCAAATACAGCAAATTTTATACTTGTTCCACCAATATCAATACCTAATAACATAATATACCTACTTTCTTAATAAAGACATGATTATCTTTAATGTTAATGATTTTTTTAATTTCTATACAACGATATATTACCATAAAATTAAATTTTTGAAAACTGTTTCTAGAAAAAAATTAAAAGGTATATGCTGTATAAAAAAGAGTGACTGGTGTATAATAAACTAGAAGTTAGAATTGTTTAAGGAGAATAAAATGGATAAAATAGTATTTTTAGAGCCTGTATTTTGTGAAAGAATCTGGGGTGGACGTAATTTAGAGAAGTTTGATTTTTCTATTCCACAAGGAAATATTGGAGAAGCGTGGGTTATTGCCGCTCATGATAACGGCAGTTCAAAAATAACAAACGGTGAGTTAGCGGGTTTAACATTAAAAGAAGCTTATGAGAAACAACCTACTTTATTTACTGAGAAAGTGTACGATAAGTTTCCGTTATTAATTAAAATTTTTAGATGCTAGTGATAATCTATCAGTTCAAGTACATCCTGAAGATGATTATGCGCGTGAAAATGAGAAT
>CAKMQO010000106.1 GCA_927911695.1 uncultured Gemella sp.
TGATAGATAAAAAATTTCCAAGGGAAGGGATTTGGTAAAAAAGCAATAGATTTAGCTTTAGAATTTGTTAATACTTTTCCTTGTGGAACAGCAAAATATTGTTGGTTATCTTATGAAAGTGATAATGATGTAGCACGACAGCTCTATAAGTCAGTTGGTTTTGCAGAAACTGACGAAAAGATGGAGAAGAGATAGTGGCTATTTTGAAGTTATAGAAGAGATAATTCTTTTCTTAGTTATACTATTATAATTTTGACATTAATATCTAAGATATAGAATAGTTTTCTAAAGGTTGAAGTTATTGTTAAAATAGTACTAAAACTTTTTTGACCTTTTTTCACCTAAATGATATAATAAAATTAAAGTTTTCCCGGAAATTCAACAGTTTTAAAGGAGTGATAAACAATGGATGAAATTGTACGTTCACTATTAACAGCAGCAGGTGGTGCAGCTATTAGTAGTGTATTTAAAGGTCCTGCCGAAACGTTTAGTCAATTATGGTATTATAATTTTGGTTACAAAATGGATATTAAAGTTCGACAAAGAAAACAAGAGGTAGAAAATTTATTTTAAAAGATATTGTTACAGAAGTTTCTAACATACCAATAGACCAAAGACAAGAACCTAAGTTGAGTGTATTAGGACCAGCGTTGGAAGCTTCTAAATATTATATTGATGACGAAGAATTACGTTCATTATTTGCTAAACTAATAGCAGCTTCAATGGATAATTCAAAAAATGAAGTATTACAACCAGCATTTGTAGAAATAATAAAGCAAATGAGTCCAATAGATGCTAAAAATCTTATTAATTTATATGATATTAAAGATAAACAAAATCCTATAGTTTCGATTATTCTAGAAAGTAAAGATTCAAAAAACTATAAAGAAGTTTTTGATCATTTTTATATAGAAAATATCGGTAATATTTCTCATGTGAGAGTTGCTTCATCTCTCCTAAATCTAAAGAGGTTAGGACTTATTGAAATTAATTATGGTGTATTTTTATCTGATGAAAATAGATATTTATCTTATGAAAATCATCCAATAATCAACCAATTTAAAAATGAATATAATGATGATTTACATAGTATAAAAACTAAAAAAAAGGATTAATTAAAAATTACTAATTTTGGAATGGATTTTTGTAAAATTTGTATTTTAAAGATTTCAAATATTATTTTTAAAAAACATTTAGTTTATTAAATTCTAAATGTATGTGTTTAGATAAATGTTATTTAATATCCTATTTTTGTTTCTTTGTCGAATTTGAGAATGGTAAAAATTTCTCAAAAAAAATAGTCAAAAAATATCCCCCAAAATTTGCACAAAAATTTTGGGGGATATTACTAAACAAAGATGGTTATGTCTTTATTTTATTAGTACATAAAATTATACAAGTTAAAGAGTAATATTTAAAGTAATGAAAAAAATTTGCGAATAGTAAATTAGTTTTAAATATTAGGGTTGGAGTTTGAGATTAATGAAAACTAGTGAATTTGAAATACAAGATAACAAGAATAGTAGAAACTTTATTGAGAATAAAATCTAGAGAAGATATGACAGTCACAGAGTTTAATGATGTTATGGAGTTAAGCTTGGAACAAGCTGAAATAGTAGAATGAGTTAGTGCAGATAGGTTATTTAATAAATTATTAAGTATATTTAACTAGTTATGATATCAGTTTTCAAAAATAATGAAATTTTATAAGAAGTAAAGTTATAATTCAATTTAAAGAATATATATATTGAGGAGGCAATTATGGAATATAGAACAGATAATCCTATTAAAAAACAAGAAGAGGATTTATTGGGAAGAGCATCCTTTTCAAATCAGTTAGCTAAAGGTATTTATGAGTATAACGGTAAGGCTGGATTAGTTATTGGGTTATTCGGAGAATGGGGGACTGGGAAAACATCAGTTGTTAATATGGCTGAAAATGAAATAAAAAGATTATCTGAAAAGGATGGGAATAATCCATTGATAGTAAGATTTTCTCCATGGAATTATACTGACAAAATAATTTGATAAGTTTGTTTTTCCAAGAATTAAAAATTAAGATAAACAATCAGAGTGAAAAATCTTATTATGAAAATATTGCAGATGCACTGGAAAAATATTCTGAAGCTGTAGATTTGTTAAATTATGTGCCTTTGATGGGAAGTGGAGTAGTGTCGACAGTAAAGACGATTCTGAAAATAATAACAAAAAAAGTATCAAAAAAAATCTACTCTTAATAAAACAAGAAATGATTTAGAAAAAGCATTAAAAGATGTAGATAAGCAGATTATTGTTGTAATAGATGATATAGATAGACTTACTAATGAACAAATTAGAGATATTTTTCAATTAGTTAAACAAGTAGGTGATTTCCCAAATGTAATATATCTTTTAGTTATGGATAGAAATCTAGTGCAAAAAGCATTGGCTGAAATTCATAATCTTGAAGAGGGTAATGCGTATTTAGAAAAATAATACAAATTCCTTTGGAATTACCAGTTTTGAGTAAATCAAAATTAGATGATATTTTCCTAAAAAAACTTGAAGATATTATAAAGAATGCCTCTTATAAGATTAATATTGATCAGATGTACTGGAATAAAGTGTTTTCTAATTGTATAAGTCCATATATTAAAAATTTAAGAGATATAAATAGAATCTTGAATACATTCCAATTTAGATATGGAATACTACAGAATGAAAGCTCATTTGAAGACATGGTAGCTATTATAACTTTAGAGGTATTGGAACCTAAATTGTATAAATGGATTGCTAACAATAAGGAAGTTGTTTGTCCTGACATTATGAATAGAGTAACAGAAAGTTTTAAAAATAATGATTATCGCAAAATATACAGTGATGAATTTAATAAAATGAAAATTGATGAGAATAGAGCATTAAAGAGTATTGCAACAATTTTCCCGCAAATATCTAAAGATATTAATGAAAATTTATATTTTGAAATATCAAATTTTGATATGAGAAAAAGTATGAGGATAGCAAATAAAAGAACGATTCGATATATATTTTTTAAGTGATTTAAGTGACATAAAAGTTCTAGAAAACTGATAGATCTTTGTATATTCGAATATGAAAAACGACAATTAAGAGATGTTATAAAAAAAATAAATAAAGATGGAGAAATGGTATATTTTCTGGAAGAAATGTCATCTTTAGTTAAAGATATACCGTATAATCGACTATTTTTAATATCTTCTGTATTATTATCTCTACAGGGAGAGCTTGCAGGAGAAACTTCTGATACTATTTTAGCTATTTCTGCTGAAGAGAAGTCTAACATAGTTATAGAGAGAATGTTAGATAGATTTGGATCTGATGACGAGAGATACAGAGTACTATATTTATCAATGATTAAAATTAATGAAATTAATGTAGGAATTTTTTCTAAATTACTTATTAATTTAGGGAAAGTATATGGTATATTCAAAAATAAATCAAGTACAGAAGAATTCCCAAAAATTAATGTAGAATATCTACAAAAAATTTATATAAAATTTGTAGAAAAAAGTTGAGTATATTACTTATAATGTTTCCACTTCAGAAATTATTGCCTTTAGACCTGTGTTCTATTTATGGAAGTATGTTGATGAAAAAGGATTATCTGAGTATATAGAGAAAACTTTTGAAACTGAAGTAGGTAAATTAAAGTTTATTTCCTCATTAGCAGTTAAATCTGGTATAGGTTGGGAATATTATTCTAATGACTATGTCAAATATATATCAGATAAGGAGATATACAATAGCATAATGAAATTTGATAAAAATATGCTTCATGAATTTACTGAATTGGAGCAAATAAAGTTAGCTTCATTCGTTTGTGATTATGATAAGGGTGAGTTTGATCGCGCGAGTGAAGATGAAGCAAGGGAACTATTAAGACGATGGCAATTAGAAGTAAGGAATAATTAATAGTAACATTAAAATAAGAAATTTTTTAAATAGATTGTATTACTAGAAATTAAATAATAAGTGATACAATCTTTTTTTTATATTAATAATAGTGAATTTTTTATTATTCAAATTACTAAAATTGTATTTATTTTAATCTTTTATTTTGTTATAATTAAATCTGATAGTTAAAATAATTATAAAATTGTATAAAAAATATAGATATAATCAAGATTAATTAGGAGTTATTAGATGGGAAATTCGTACAATGCTTTAGAGTATAATAAATTAATAAGTTTCATATGGTCAGTTGCAGATGATTGTCTTCGTGATGTATATGTTAGAGGAAAGTATCGTGATGTAATTGTTCCTATGACAATTATACGTCGTTTTGATGCTATTATAGAGCCACATAAGAGTAAAATTTTAGAATATAAAATAATGGCAGAAGATAATAAATTAGATATTGAAGAAACATTAAATACAATGGTTGAATTACCATTCTATAACACTTCAAATTATAATCTGAAAGATTTAAGACATGAAACAAATCGTCAAAACCTGAAAAAGAATTTCGAAGAATACCTTAATGGATTTTCAGATAATATTAAAGAGATACTTGAGAAATTTGATTTTAGTAGCCAACTTAGAAAAATGACTAATGCTGGAATCTTAGGTTCTGTTCTTGAAAAATTTACTTCAAAGGAAATGAATCTTAGTCCTTATGATGAAGTGAACAGCAAAGGTGAAATTATTCATCGTGGACTTGATAACCATGCAATGGGAACTTTATTCGAAGAAATAATTAGAAAATTTAATGAAGAAAATAATGAAGAAGCAGGAGAACACTTTACTCCTAGAGACGCTGTAGAATTAGTAGCAGACTTAGCAATAGTTCCAGTATTAGATAAAATGAAGAATGGAACATATTCTATTTATGATGGAGCATGCGGAACATTGGGTATGGCAACTGTTGCTGAAGAAAAATTACAAAAATATGCAGAAGAAAATAATAAACAGTTATCAATTCATATATTTGGGCAAGAATCAACTGAGGAAACTTATGCTATAGCTAAAGCAGATTTACTAATTAAAGGTGGTAATACGTCTAATGGAGAAGTATACTACGGTTCAACATTATCAAATGATGGAGCGCGTGGAAAGCACTTTGATTTTATGCTGTCGAATCCACCATACGGAAAAACTTGGAAAAATGATTTAAGTATTCTTGGAGCAGGAATTGATAAAGATCCAAAGAAAAATGTAACAGATAGTAGATTTGTAAGAAGTTATAAAGAACAAGATGACTATAGAATGATTCCTGATGTAAGTGACGGACAATTGTTGTTTTTATTAAATAATATTTCAAAAATGAAGGCAACACCTTTAGGTTCTCGTATAGTGGAAGTTCATAATGGTTCCGCATTATTTACAGGTGATGCTGGAGGCGGAGCTAGTAATGCCAGACGTTACATGATAGAAGAAGATTTAATAGAAGCAATTATTCAATTACCAGAAAATATGTTTTACAATACTGGAATTACAACACATATTTGGGTATTATCAAATAGAAAAGAAGAGAGAAGAAAAGGTAAAATTCAATTAATTGATGCAAGTAAAATCAAAACTCCTTTAAGAAAAAATCTTGGTTTAAAAAACTGTGAGTTTTCTTTAGAAGATAGAAAGTTAATTCTTGATCTATTCCAAAACTTTGAAGAAAAAGATAATTCGAAAATATTTAGTAATGAAGATTTTGGGTATTATAAAGTTACAGTAGAACGACCTCTAAGGCAAGCAGTATTATGTAATAATGAAAATATACTTCAAGTAGAAAAAGAACTTGAAAAAATAGGCTTTTATATTGGTGAAATAACAAAAGAAAAATTAACGGATAGTTTTATAAAAAATACTGCAGGAGTGATCAAAGAATTAGAAAAAAAAGAAAATATTCAAAGCTATTTAAAAGTTTTAAAAGAACTGAAAAGTGAAGAAGTCTATCTTGATTATGCAAAATTTGAAAAAGAATTTGATAAAAAACTAAAAGGATTAGGAATAAAAGGTACTACATTTAAAAAGTTAGTTGCAACTGGTTTATTAGAGAATATTATAGTAAAAGATGATAAAGCAGTAATCCAAAAAGATAAACAAGGTAATATTGTAGTTGATACAGAGTTAAGGGATACAGAGCTTATTCCACTAACATTTCCTGGAGGAATAGAGGAATTTATCAAAGAAGAGGTTTTACCTTATCACGAGGATGCTTTTGTAGATAAAAGTAAAACGCAAATTGGTTACGAAATAAACTTTACAAAATATTTTTATAAACCAAAACAGTTAGAAAGTGTTGAAAGTATAGTTGCAAGAATCCGAGAATTAGAAAAACAATCGGAAGGATTGATGAAAAAAAATTCTGGAGGGATTAAATGATTAAATACCAAAATTATAAAGGAATTAATATACTATGGGCAAAAGAAATCCCAAGTCACTGGCATATTTGTAGAATATCTAATATCTTTGGAATAAGAAGAGAAAAGAATAAACAAGTTAGAACTAAGGAAGTGTTGTCATTAAGCGCAAGGTATGGAGTATCTCTATATTCTGATAAAAAGGAAAAAGGAGGAAATAAACCCAAAGAAGATTTTTCATCATATAATTTATGTTATCCAGGAGATATTTTAGTTAACTGTATGAATATTGTTTCAGGAGCGGTAGGTATTTCAAAGTATTTTGGAGCGGTAAGTCCAGTTTATTATCCACTTGTTAATCTTGATAAAGAAAAGTATGATACTCGTTTTATGGAATATATTTTTAGAAACTATAATTTTCAGAGAGGATTGGTGGGAATAGGAAAGGGAATTCAAATGTCTGAAGCTGAGGACGGAAGATTATTTACGGTAAGAATGAGAATATCTTGGGAAAATTTAAGAGTACAGATGTTAATAGTCCCACCTATAGAAGAACAAGAGCACATTGCAAACTATCTTGATTGGAAGATAGGAGAAATTGATAAATTAATAGAATTAGAAAAACAAAAAATTGACGAGTTAAAAGTATTGAGACAACAATTTATTGATAAAATTATAGAATCATTAGATTATGAATACATCCCTTTTAAAGCTATATTCAATTTAGGAAAAGGACTTAGTATAACAAAAGATAATTTGGGTTTAACTGGAGTAAAATGTATTAATTACGGAGAGATACATGGTGATTTTAAATTTTCATTCTATTCATCTGATAATAGACTAAAAAAATTAGAAAAAATCACTGGGGTAACTATTTCTGCTTATGCTAATTTAGAATACGGTAATTTTATATTTGCAGATACTTCTGAAGATATTGATGGCTGCGGAAATTTTACATATTTAGAAGATAGTATTGAAAAAGTGTATGCAGGTTATCATACAGTAGTAGGAAAGTTGAAACTACCTTTGAATTGTAGATATCTAGCTTACTATTTTGAAAGTGAAAAATGGAGGAAACAAGTTAGACAGAAAGTTAAGGGGGTAAAAGTTTTTAGTATTACCCAAGCCATTTTAAAATCAACAAAAATACTGCTCCCTAATCAAACAATTCAGAATAATATAGTGAATATATTAGATAATTATATGAATGAAAACAATAAATTAAGTAATTGTATTGATGAAAAAATTAATAATCTTATTAAATTAAAACAATCATTAATTTCTGAAGTAGTGACAGGTCAGATAGATGTTAGAAATGTAAAAATCCCCGAAAGAAAATAAGAAGTAAAAAGAAAAGGAGGTGGAGTTATGGGAATAAAAGATACTCATATGGAAGAACAATTAGAAAATGAGATAATTAAATATCTAGTTGATAAAAATGGATATGAATATATAACACCACTAGAAATGAAGAGTAGTTATAATCGTGAGTTTGCGATTGATGAAGAAAGATTACTGCGATTTATAAAAGATAGTCAACCTCAAGAATTTGAGATTCTTGGACTTGATACTGAAAATGGACGTTTGAAATTTTATAATAAACTTAATAATGATATTAGACGTGATGGTATTGTATCTATATTAAAGAATGGAATTAAATGTTATCCATCACAAGGAACTATTCTTTTCTATCATGCTTTAGATCCAAAAAGATTAAGTTCTTATGAAGAATTTGATAAGAATATCTTTTCTGTAACAAATCAATTAACATATTCAAATCAAAACAGAGCGTTAGAACTCGATTTGGCAATTTTTATTAACGGATTGCCAATATTTACAATGGAACTTAAGAGCCGAGGCTCTAGCACGGGGTGGTCATATAAAGATGCAGAAGAACAATACAAAAATGATAGAGATTCAAGAGATCCATTATTTAGTTTTAAAAAGTGTTTAGCACACTTTGCTGTTGATGAGAATTTTATTACATTCACAACGAAACTTGATGGGAAGAGTACTCGCTTCATGCCATTTAATAAAGGTACATTAGCTGGTGGATCAGGTAATCCTGTAAATTCAAACGGTACAATGACAGATTACTTGTGGAAAGAGTTTTTACAACCTAAGACATTAACTTCTATAATTAGAGATTTTGCTTATGTTTCTGTTGATAAGGTGAAAAGAAGTGAAACACTAATTTTTCCTAGATATCATCAATTTAGAGTAGTAACTAAGTTAGTAAAAGATGTAGAAGAAAATGGTGTTGGCAAACGCTATTTAATTCAACATAGTGCAGGTAGTGGGAAAAGTAATTCAATTACTTGGTTAAGTTATCGTTTGGTAGAGGTAAATCATAATAATAAAAAAGCTTTTGATTCTGTTATTGTTGTTACTGATAGATTAAATTTAGATAAACAGATAACTGATAATATTAGAAAATTTATTGATGAAAAAAGTATTGTAGGTCACGCTAGTTCATCAACAAACTTAAAAGATCTTTTAGTAGATGGTAAAAAAAATAATAATCACGACTGTACAAAAATTCCCATATCTAATAGAAAAAATCGGTTCTGATCTGAAAGGGAAAAACTTCGCAATTATTATAGACGAGGCTCATTCTTCTCAAAGTGGACGTGCAGCAGCATCACTTAATATGGCTGTGTCAGGGAAAATGAATGATGAGGAAATAAGCATTGAAGACCAATTAAATATAATTATTGAAGCTAGAAAAATGCCAGAAAATGCGAGTTTCTTTGCTTTTACAGCAACACCAAAAGCAAAAACATTACAAATGTTTGGTGAAGTATTTGATTTGTATTCTATGAAGCAAGCAATCGAAGAAGGATTCATTCTTGATGTTTTAAAAAATTATACTAATTTTGAAAATTACTATAAAATCTATAAAACAGTGAAAGATAATCCAGAATTTGATAGAAAAAAATCACAACGTAAAATTAGAACTTATGTAGAAGGTCAAGAATTTCCAATTAGATCAAAAGCAGAAGTTATGGTAAATCATTTTATTGAAAATACTTCTAAGAAAATAAATGGTAAAGCTAAAGCTATGATAATTACACAAAGTATCCTTCGAGCAGTTGAGTATTATCATATTGTGTCAGAACTTTTAGAAAATAGTAAAACTGGCTGGAAAGCTGTTGTAGCATTTTTCTGGTGAAAAAGAATATAAAGGGAAGATAGTTACAGAAGCTAGTTTAAATGGATTTTCATCTAAAGAGACTACTGAAAGATTCAAAGAAGATGAATATAAAATTTTAATAGTTGCTGATAAGTACCAAACTGGTTATGATGAACCGTTACTACACACTATGTATGTAGATAAAGTATTAAATGATGTTAAAGCAGTACAAACTTTATCACGACTTAACCGTAGTGCTAAATTTAAAATAGATACGTGTGTATTAGATTTCGCTAACTCTCCTGATCATATTTTAGAGGCATTTCAACCTTACTATAAAGAAACTAAATTAGAATCTTTTACAGATCCTAATAAATTACATGATTTATTAAGTGTATTAGATGGAATGTATGTATATGAAGAAGATGAAGTTGATAAAGTAGTTGAAATATTCTTAAAAATAAAAATAGAGATCAATTAGATTCTATTTTAGATAGCATAGTAGAACGATATAAAACTCTAACTGAAGAGGAACAAGTGGAGTTTAAAAGTGGAGTAAAATCTTTTATAAGAACATATAATTTCTTAGCATCGATACTCCCAATAGGTCAAATTGATTGGGAGAGAAAGTAATCTTTTTTGAACAGTTAGTTCATAGACTACCTACACCTAAAGAGGATGATTTCACAAAAGGTTTATTAGATACTATAGATTTAGAAAGTTATAGATTAGAGAAGAAGAAAACTATTGATATTATTTTAGAAGATGAAAACGGTAAGCTTAATGGAGATAATATTGGTGTAGGAAGAAAGAATAAACTAGAGTTAGATAATCTTGAAAATATTATTGTTACATTTAATGATATTTTTGGTAATATTTCATGGAATGATAAAGATAATGTAATTCGACAAATTAAATCATTACCAGAAATAGTAATGCGTGATGATAAATTTAGAAACGCATTAGAAAATTCAGATATGGAAAATATTAAAATAGAATATAATAATGCATTGAAAAATGTATTCAAGAGTATCATGAATGACAATATAGAGCTATTTAAACAATGGATAAGTAATGCTAACTTTAAAAAATGGTTAAATGAAGAAGTATTCAATGAAATAATCAAACAAAAAATGGATGAAGACTATAAAAAATTAAGAGAATCTGAAGTGATATATCAAAAAGTAGCAGAAGATAATATTAATAAAAATTACGGAAAATAAGTTTAATTCTAAAAAAAGGAGTTAAATATGAAATATGTTGATAAAATTATAGAAA
>CAKMQO010000107.1 GCA_927911695.1 uncultured Gemella sp.
AGAAAAAATATTATGTGTCAAGGATGTCAAAATAAAGTAGTAGAAAGAGCAGCATATAGAGTAGATCACGTGGGATCATTTTTAAGACCTAAGGAGTTAGTAGAAGCTCGTGAAAAATTTTCAAAAGGAGAATTATCACAAGAAGAATTAACTAAGGTAGAAGATAAAGTAATTACAGAATTAGTTGAAAAACAAATTGCAAATGGACTAAAAGGAGTAACTGATGGAGAGTTTCGTCGTGCATACTGGCACCTAGACTTCTTTTGGGGACTTAACGGTGTAGAACACGTTCAAGGAGAAAAAGGTTACCCATTCAAAGGTATCGAAACTAAACCAGATACAGCAAAAGTAACAGGGAAAATCAGTGGAGAAAATCACCCATTTGTAGCACACTACAAATTCTTAAGAGACTTAGTAGCTGATAAAGAAGGTGTAACTGTAAAATTAACAATTCCATCACCATCACAACTATACTTCGAGTTAATCCGTACTGAAGATCACATTAAAGGATATGAAAAATTCTACCCAACATTTGAAGAATTGAAAGATGCGATTGTAGCAGCTTATAAACAAGTAATCGCAGACCTTTATAAAGAAGGACTACGAGTATTACAATTCGATGATTGTACTTGGGGAGCATTAGCTGATGATGGATTTGCGAATCGTTTTCGTGACGCACGTCCTCTAGAAGAAGTTCGTAGAGAATATGCAGCACGTTGTTTAGCATTAAATAATGAAGTTATCGAAGGGAAACCAGGAGATTTAGCAATCAATACACACGTTTGTCGTGGTAACTTTGCTTCTAAATGGATTTCTCAAGGTGGATATCAAAATGTTGAAGACGAGCTACTTGCGGGAGAAAACGTAGATGCATACTACTTAGAATACGATACAGATCGTGCAGGAGATTTCAAGCCACTAGCAAAAGTTGGAAAAGATAAAAAAGTTGTTTTAGGATTAATTACATCTAAATTTGCAGATTTAGAAGATAAAGAAGAAGTAATCGCAAGAATTAAAGAAGCTAGCGAATACGTACCATTAGAAAATATTTACTTAAGTACACAATGTGGTTTTGCTTCTACAGAAGAAGGAAATGTGATTACTGAAGAAGATCAATGGAAGAAAATCGCCCTAATAAACGAAATCGTAGAAGAAGTTTGGGGCACAGAAAATTAATAATAT
The DNA here is from genome assembly GCA_927911695.1 of uncultured Gemella sp. Lineage (GTDB taxonomy): Bacteria > Bacillota > Bacilli > Staphylococcales > Gemellaceae > Gemella. The sequence goes on from CAKMQO010000107.1 coordinate 1,183, forward strand.
GTTAGTATTATTTCAAGTATACTAAAGAAATAGAATTATATAATTAAAGTAAATGATAAAAGTAGGCACATAAATTGACATCTTTATATATAATACAGTAAACTAAACTAGCATTGATTTCATTCGTTCAATGTTAAATAATATCTGGTTTTATTATTCTTATTATGAAATATAGTCTATTTAATCAATACATGAGTAGCAATGTAAGTCTCTCACTGTCGAATAGGCAAATGTATTTAACCATTATTAAATAGGGGAAACCAAAATAATTTGTAGTTAGAAAAATAGGACTTAAAATCAAGGAGGAAAAAAGAATGAAAAAGAACAAATTGTTTATAGGAGCACTAGCGTTAGTAATGAGTGTTGTAACAGCATGTAGTTCAAAAACGCAAAACACAATTACCACTTCTCAAGATAAAGATACTTTCACGTATGCTATTAGTGATGATCCATCATCAACTAACCCAATCAAGGTAAGTGACCGTTGGGGATTAACAATGACTAATATTATTTACTCACCATTAATCAAAGTTAATGGGGATGGTTCAAAAGAATATGCCTTAGCAGAATCTACTGAACTTGCAAAAGATGGTCTTAGTTTAAAAGTTAACTTAAGAAAAGATGTAAAATGGTCTGATGGACAAAAATTCACAGCTGATGATGTAGTCTTCACTTATCAAACAAAAGCTAAAAAAGAAAATGGAAACTTTAAAAACTTATGGATTGGTGACAAACCGATAACTATTGAGAAAGTAGATGACTACACTGTAGTATTTAAGTTCCCAGAACCAAGCGCAGCTGCGGCAAATAACATTGCGAATGAAACTTACATTATTCCAAAACACGTTTATGGAAATGTATCTGACTTCTCGGTTAAAGAATTAAAAGAAACACCAGTAGGAACTGGACCATACAAATTAGTAGAGAACAAACGTGGAGAATACATTAAATTTGAAGCGAATGAAAATTATTACAATGGTAAACCAAAAGTTAAAAATGTAGTACTACGTATTATTAAAAGTGCTGATACTACAAAAGTAGCATTACAAAAAGGTGAGGTAGATGCAGCATATGTATTACCTGCTGCAATTAAAGATTTAGATTCTAAAAACATCGATACTTATCCTTACAGTGAAAACCGTATCGGATACTTAGGACTAAACACAAACACAGATGAATTAAAAGATGTTAAAGTTAGACAAGCTATTTTATACGCATTAAACAAAGAAGATATGAATAAAGCGGCTTACTTAGATAGCAAATACTACCAAAACCCTTATTCATTCTTACCACCGAAAAATCCATTCCACACTGATGATGTAGAGAAATATACTCAAAATGTTGAAAAAGCAAAATCACTATTAAAAGAAGCTGGAGTTTCTAACTTGAAACTTAACTTAGGATATGCAAGTAACGATGCTGCAAATACTATCCAAGCAACATTCATCCAACAACAATTACAAGCAGTAGGAATTAATGTTGAGCTACGCGGTGGAGATGAGACAGCTATCTTTACAGAGTTAAGAAAACCTGGTTCTAAAGCTTACAACCTATTCTTAGGTGGATATATCATGGGTAATGATCCTGATTTATACTCTAAGCTATTTGGATCAATGGTACTTCAAATTACTTCCAATTCAGAAGTGAAAAGATTGATGGATTATTCAAACAAGGTGCAGCTGAATTAGATGAAACTAAACGTAAAGAAGTGTACAAAAACCTTCAACAAGAAATTGCTAACCAAGCATACCTATACCCAATCGTAGATAACCAAAAAATCTTAGCGGTTAACAAACGTGTTGGAAATGTTAACGATGCTAAGTTAGTACCAATCTACACATTTGATGATTTATCAAAAATTACTCTTAAATAGTAATAGTAGTGGAAAATAAAATATAGTGTGAGGGGGAGTACGATAAAATCCTATTTATAATAAGATTTTATAGTATCTCCCTCGCTTTGTTAGTTTTAAGGGTAACGTTTATTTATAATTTATAACAAAAACATTCGTGATAAATTATAAAAGAAATGCATAAAAATATAGTAATTAAAATTTAAAGGAGATTGTATGATTCGATATATTTTAAAACGTATATTACAAGCAGTACCATTACTTTTAGTAATATCGTTTATAGTATTTACTTTAATACATTTAGCGCCATATGATGCTATCGATGCACAGATAACTTCGAATATGTCACAAGAAGAAATAAATATTCTTCGTGAACAAAGTGGACTTAATAAACCATTTTTAATTCAGTATGTTGATTGGTTAGGACAAATATTAAGCGGGAACTTCGGGCACTCATTAGTAACTCACAATAGTGTAGGAGAAGAAATCCTAGCGAAAATACCTAATACAATATCATTAGTATTACCAGCCTACATAACAGCACTAATAATCGCAATAGTACTAGGATTATTAGCGGCTGCAAACAAAGGTAAATGGCAAGATAAATTCATCGATGCTGTAGCTTCACTTGGAATAGCTACTCCATCATTTTGGATAGCGATGATATTTATCTATGTTTAGGATACCAATTAAACTTATTCCCAATAATAGGGATGCACACAATTGGTAAAGAAGGCGATTTTGGTGATTTCTTATCACACTTTATTATGCCTTATCTAACTTTAACAATCGTATTCTTCGCAGAACTTACACGTTATGTAAGGTCTTCAGCTTTAAGTCAAACAAATGAAGAGTATGTAGTGGTTCAACAAGCTTTTCAAGCAACAAAAACTCAAATCTTTACAAGACATATTATAAAAAATGTTTTAATACCGGTAATAACTCAAGTAGGTATGTCATTACCAATGTTAGTAACTGGAGCGATTATTACAGAAACAGTATTTAGTTGGCCAGGAATCGGACCATATATCACACAAGCAACTAGAGCGTTAGATTACCCTATAATAATGGCGGTAATGTTACTGTCAGCTACATTAGTAATAGTAGGTAATTTAATTTCAGACATACTGTATTCAATAGTAGATCCTAGAATTAGAAGAGGAGGTAAGTAAGATGAAAAGATTTATTAAAACTGCTAAAAGTTCAAAAATTTATATTTTTTCACTTATTTTTATAGCGATATTAGTTTTTGTTTCGTTACTAGCTCCTTTAATTCCTATTGATCCAGCGGCTACTGATGTAGCGAATCTATCTCAATCACCGAGTTTACAACATTTATTCGGAACGGATGAGGTAGGTCGTGATTACTTCATTCGTGTAATCTATGGAGGGCGTATTTCTCTTATAGTAGGGTTACTAGCGATGGTGACTGCCGTAACAATCGGAACGATAGTAGGACTTATCGCAGGTTATGTTGGTGGAGTTGTTGATAGTTTACTTATGCGTTTAGTCGATGTATTATCTTCTATTCCATGGCTGGTATTAGTAATTGTACTTAGTGTATTTTTAAAACCAGGAATTGGTTCAATAATTATAGTAATAGGATGTTTTTCATGGATGCGCCTTGCGAGATTAGTTCGAGCAGAAACTTTATCGGCAAAAGAATATGACTATGTAGTATATAGTAGATTTAGCGGTGTAAAAACTATCTCTATTCTAAAGAAACATATTATTCCAGCTATAATACCAACTTTAGTAGTAGCAGCAAGTGCTTCAATAGCTAACGCAATAATGACAGAGGCGGCACTTAGTTTCTTAGGTCTTGGTATTCAACAACCTATGACTTCTTGGGGAACATTACTACAAAATGCACAACAAAGTCTACAACGTGCTCCTCATATGGCTATCATCCCTGGATTATTTGTAATGTTAACAATTTATTCATTCAATAATATTGGTAACTTACTTACAAAATATATTCAAAAGGAGGGAGAATAGTATGACAAACATAGTAGAATTAAAAAATCTAACGGTTAATTATAAACCAAATAAAGAAGTAGATAAACAGTTAATACACGGTATCGATATTAATTTTAGAAAAGGTCATATTACAGGAGTTGTAGGAGAATCAGGTAGTGGAAAAAGTATTCTGATGCGTAGCATAATGTCTATTCTTCCTAACAATATTTTTGATAAAAATGATAAGTTTAACTTTGATGGAAAGGAAGTTAAGAAGGGTGAAAAGTTACCAATCTCTATGATTTTCCAAAACCCTATGACCTCACTAGATCCAGTTAGAACAATTGGTTTTCACTTAATAGAAGTAATAGAAAGATTTCAAAATAAGTCTAAAGAAGAAGCAAAAAAATTAGCAATAGAGCAACTAGAAAAAGTAGGAATTCTTAATGCACCTCTTAGAATGGAGCAATATCCACATGAATTATCTGGTGGTATGCGTCAAAGAATATTAATAGCTATGGCATTACTTGCAAATCCTAAGTTATTGGTAGCAGATGAACCAACAACAGCTTTAGACGTTACGGTTCAAGCACAGATTTTATCTCTTATTAAAAAACTACAAAAAGAAACAGAACTTAGTGTTGCATTAGTCAGCCACGACTTTGGTGTAATAGCTGGAATGTGTGACTATGTGTATATTATGTATAGAGGTAGAGTTGTCGAAAAAGGAAATGTTGAAGAAATCTTCAGCAATGCACAACACCCATATACAAAACAACTTCTTGCAGCGGCAAGATTAGAAAATACTGATAAAGAACTTCTGACTGTTGATTATAAGGAAGATGACAAACACTATACTTGGCAAAAACTTAGCGATACTCATGAGTATCTGAAAGAGGTGGAGTAATGAGTAAAGAGTATTTAAAACTAAAAAATGTACGAAAAGTTTATAAGTCTAAAGGAATGGGCAAAGAAGTCAAAGAAACTATAGCTGTTAATGATATTAGTTTAGATATTTATAAAGCTGAGACGCTAGCTGTAGTAGGTGAATCTGGAAGTGGAAAGACAACCCTAGGTAAGGGGATTTTAAATATTGATCCATTCACATCAGGGGAAGTTTTTGTAGAAGGTAATGAAAAGTCTCTAACAAAAATGTCAAAAAAAGAGCTTGCAGAGGTATATAGCAAGATGCAAATTATATTCCAAGATCCTTATTCATCACTAAATCCGCGAATGAGTGCTTTAGATATAGTTATGGAAGCTTTACACAAAGAGGATAAAGAAACAGCGAAGAAAAAAGCCTTAGAAATACTAGAGTTTGTGGGAATTTCTAATGAGGATGCGTTAAAATTATCAAATGCTTTTAGTGGAGGGCAACGTCAACGTATTGGTATTGCGCGTGCAGTTGTAACAAGACCAGATTTCATTTTATGCGATGAACCAACTTCTGCTTTAGATGCTTCAACACAAGCACAGGTAATTAATTTATTAAAAGATTTACAAGAAAAATTCTCTCTAACATATTTATTCATCTCACATAACTTAGGTGTAGTAGAGTATATCGCAGATAGAATAGCTGTAATGTATAGAGGTAATCTAGTAGAATTAGGAACAACAGTACAGATTATGAAAAATCCACAGCACATTTATACAAAACGTCTGCTAAGTTCTATGCCTATAATTGATCCGGTAAGAGCTAGAAAGATGTTTGAAGAATTCGAAGTTAGTGCAGAGGAAATAGTAATAACTGGCAGTGAAAAATTCGAAGAAGTTGAAGAAGGACACTTTGTGTTAAAATAAAAATTCAAATACCGATCTCAAGGGTTAGAAGGACTAGCTCTTGAGGGTGGTATTTTTTTAGATAATTTGAAACAGATTTTGACAGTAGGCAAAACTTTGGAGTAAAATAATAATATTATTACATAATATGGAAAAGAGGAGCTACTATGGCTAAGAAAAAAGAATTAAAAACAAACGCTATGCGATTTTTAGATGAAAATGGTGTAGAATATAATCATTTTGAATTTGATGCAGAAAGTGATGCTGCGAAGACTGGTGTAGGAGTAGCTGACATTATCGGACGCGATCATAATCAAGTATTTAAAACAATTATGACTACAGATGGCAAAGGTAACTACGTTGTTGGAGTACTTATGAGTGAAGACAGTATAAACTTTAAGAAACTTGCCAAGGCAGCAGGAGTGAAAAGTTTATCAATGTTACCACTTAAAGACCTGACAAAAATTACAGGATATGTAAAAGGTGGATGTTCACCATTTGCAATGAAAAAATTATTCCCTACTTTTGTAGATGAGAAATGTCGCGAAGTAGAAACGATTATTATCTCTGCAGGTAAAGTAGGTCACCAAGTAGAAGTAAAACCAGAAGTTTTAGAGCAACTTATCGGTGCTCAAGTAGTAGACTTCAAAGCTGAATAATATAAGAAGAATGACTTTAGATAATGATGTGCTTTCCTGAAATTTAGGGCAGATTTATATTTAAAGTCATTTTTTATAAAAAATCATTATGAAAAGGGTTGCATCGTTTTAAAAAAGGAGTATAATAGTAGTAAAATAAGTAGTTGGGGAGGTGCATACTTATGAAAAGAAATATTAAAATAGGAGCAATGAGTTTATTATTAGTACTTCTTCCAGGAAGCCTAGGAGTTGGTACAGTCTATTCTTCGTCAGGTGGAAATACTAATGTGAATGAAGAAAATACAACATATCAAAAAAATAATGCAGTTGAAGTAGATAAAAGTACAATTGTGAATAATTCTGAAAATACTGAAGAGAAGATTTCTAAAAGTATTCCTTATGACTATCCTGTAGGTTCAGCATATCCAACAAGTGTAAATTATAGTCAATTTTATGATGGGCGTGGTTGGGCTTCAGGTACATTATACTTCAGTGATATTTATCCAATAGGGAATGGTAAAGTACGTGTTTGGTATCATGGAGAACTAAATTAAATATAATAAACTCATTTTATAGAGATGTCTTAGAGTGCTTAAATGCTCTAAGGCGTCTTTTTTATCAACTCCTTAAATATTTAGAAATAATTATTGAAAAAAGACAATAATTCTCCCTAAATATTGCTGAAAACGCATAAAGTAACAATATTTCCGTTAATTGAAAATGTATTGTAACATAATTGAAATAGTTTAGATATTCTAATGAAAACGTTGTTTTGATA
>CAKMQO010000108.1 GCA_927911695.1 uncultured Gemella sp.
CATCTTGTTTGTATGAAGGTACTTCATCAATAATATCGGCTGTTAATCTATTTGATACACTCTCATACGTTACATTATAATTAGTAACAAGGTTTTCTAGATATTCATCAATTTTAACTTCTATCTTCGTCTGTTCTACTGTTAATTTTTCAAACTCTGAAGTTTTTTGACGTAGACTTTCGTTATTTCTTTGTTGAGCAATAGTAATTTCTTTTTCTCGTTTAAACAATCCTGTTTTTCCATATCAAGATCTGATAATAACATCTTAAGCGTTGTTAATCGTTCGCCGCATTCAGCAATTACTTTAGAGTTATTTTCTAATATCTTTTGCTCATCTTCCTCACTTAAAGACTCCGCATCTTTAGACATTTCTAATCTTGCTAGTTGCTCGTTTACATCTGTTATATCAGCTGATAGTGAGTCTATTAACTCTAAACCATGCTTAGTTGTTTCTTCTAATTTTGATTTTTCAATCTTAAGTTCGGCAATTTTCTCTAAGAATAATTCCTCAGCACTTTGAGCATTTTGTTTTTTACTACTTTCTTCTTTGATTTTCTCATCAAGTTTTTGAAGTTCTACTCTAATTTTCTCAAGAGTTTTAGTTAATTCAACAATATTACTCGAATCATCTTCGCTATCTTTGAATTCCAGTAGTTTCTTCTCATTTAATTCTATATTCACTTTAATATCGGAAATTTCTGAGTTTTTATGATTTATACTTAATTCTAATTGCTTAAGTTTTAAAATCGCCTCTTCTTTCACAGATTTAGAATTTAGAATTTCGTCCATTACTTCTTGTTGTTGAAGCTCTAATAGACTCTTCTCATTTACTAATTTCTCGATCTTATCATTTATTTTAACAAGGTTTTTGTGAAAGTTCATCTAATTCTGCCTTATGTTTAATAGATGAATTATTATTTTTATTAATAGCACCACCAGTGATAGATCCACCACTATTAATGATTTGCCCATCTAATGTAATAATTCTATTTCTAAAATTAATCTTACGTGCTATTCTATTGGCATTATCCATATTATCAACGATAAGAACAAGTCCTAATAGGTGAGATATTATATTTTTGTACTCACTATCAACAGTTATTAGATTCTCAGCAATATTGATAAATCCTTCTTCATTTACAACTGTTCTATAAACATCACTCGCTATAGCTTTTGCTTTGATATTATTTAATGGTAAAAATGTAACTCTACCTTTATTAGTTTTCTTTAAGTGATTAATACACTCTTTTGCTACATTCTCATTTTCTACGATAATATTTTGTTGTGCTTGCCCCAAAGCAATATCAATTGCAACGGCATATTCGTTATCAAATTCTACAATATTAGCTACACTATTGTGAACACCAGCTAGAGCATCCTTATTAGCAAGAATTTCTTTTACTCCTATATTGTAAAAACTTAAATTATTAATCTGATCTTCTAAGAACTTCTTACGATTTTCAAGGTTACTCTTAAAATTATATCCTGTGCGAATTTGTTCCTCGATATTTTTCCCATTTGAACTAATTAAAATATTTTTTTCAACTAATATATCAAGTTCTTTTTGAAGATTAACTAGCTGTTCATTTAATACTTTTTGCTCTTCAGTAGCTGCTGCAAGCTCTTCTGTTTTTATACCTAAAACTTGTTTTTGTCTTTCTATATTATCTAGAATTTCTTTACTGTTTTCATCAGCACTCTCTAGATTTTTCTTAGCAAACTCTATACTATTTTCTAGTTTAGTTTCTTCGTTTATTAAGCCATAGTAAGTGTCTTTTAATTCTTCTATTTTTCTTTCGATTAATTCTAATTTACTCTCTTCACCGGATTCTAACGAAGAGATTTCTTTATTAATCTTTTGAATTTTACTTTTAGTTTCAGCGTTTAGATTTTCTCTTTCTACTAACTTATTCTCTAGGTTTTGTTTTCTTTCCTCAAGATATTTAATATCATCATTAATTTTTTCACTTCTCAGAGTTCTATTATTTTTTCTTTCCTGAATTACACTTAATTGTGATTGAAGAGACTCCTTTTTCTGAACTAGCTCTAACTCTTCATCATGATATTTCATGTAAGTTTTATCTAGAGAAACTAAACTATTCTTGATACTTTCTAAATCTTTAATTAGTTCTTCTTGTCTACTCTCAAGCCCAAGTTTTTCAGATTCTTTCTCATGTTTAACTTGTAGTAAATCTGCAAGTCTTTTTTGATGTTCAGCAATATTATAAACATTTAATAAAATATCTTTTTCTTCAAGTTCTTTAGAATAATCAAGATACTTTTGTGTTTTATTCTTTTGATCTTCTAAGATTTCATAACGACCTGAGATTTCTGAGAAAATATCATTTAATCTCATTAAATTGTCATTTGTTTTTTCTAATTTTAGATTAGTTTCTTTTTTCTTATTTTTATACTTTAATACACCTGATGCCTCTTCTATAATTGCTCGGCGATCGACAGGCTTAGATGAAATAATATCTTCTACCTTACCTTGAGTAATAATACTATAACTCTCTTTATTAATACCAAGGTCTAGATACATATCAGTAATATCTTTTAATTTTGCACGTTTACTATCAATGTAATACTCACTATCACCATTTCTATACAAACGTCTTTTAATTTCACAACTATCTTCTCCGTTAGAAAATGTTACCGCTACTTCAGCAAAGTTTTTTCTTTTCGCATTTTCAGTCCCCGAAAAGATAACATCTTTCATGCTACTACCACGTAAATTTTTAGCTGATTGTTCGCCTAAAACCCAACGAATAGCATCAATTATATTACTTTTTCCCGAACCATTCGGTCCAACAACACCGATTAAATTATTTTTAAATTCAAATGTTGTCTTCTTCTGAAAAGATTTAAAACCTGTAACTTCAACCTTTGCTAATTTCATCTCTTTTTCCTTTCATTAATTTTAAATATCTTTATATCCAAGTTTTTCTAATGCTTGTTTTGCTGAAAGCTGTTCAGACTCTTTTTTTGTAGTAGCTGTTCCACTTCCATATTGTTTCCCACCAATTAAAACAGCACTTGTAAAAGTTTTAGAATGTGATGGCCCACTTGAATCTAGTACTACATACTCAATTTCACCCAATTTAATTTTTGAAATGTACTCTTGCAAGATAGTTTTATAGTCTATAAAACTGTGATATTCAAGATCTTGTACTTCTGTAAATAATGTATTATTTAAGAAAGTTTTTACAACTTCAAGATTTGACTCTAAATACATTGCTCCTGTGAAAGATTCAAAAATATCAGCTAGTAAAGCTGCTCGACTTCTTCCGCCCATCTTTTCTTCACCTTTCCCTAGGTAAATACATTTATCTAAGCCGAGTTGCAAAGCATATTTAACCAATGTTTTTTCACAAACAATAGATGCACGTAGCTTAGTAAGTTCCCCTTCTGGAAGCTCAGAAAATTTCTTAAATAAAAATTCACTTGTTGTAAGTTCAACAACAGCATCCCCTAAAAATTCCAAACGCTCATAATTCAGATGCTTTGCAATTCTCTTCTCATTAGTATAAGAAGAATGAGAAAATGCATTTTTAAAATTTTCACTGAATTTTAAATTAAAACCATACTCTTCATTTAAATTGTTAAGTAATCTTTCTATATGTGTTCGCTCCATAATAGTTCTCCTTTCTTTTATTATTAGGAGAAACTCAATAATTTTACATAAATTGATCAAGTTCCTCCCTTTAAAATCATCATCTTATTTCAAAAACTATATTAATCTAACAGAAACTCAGAGAACACATCATTCCCATAGAATAATCCTTTTCTAGTCAAACGGAGTTTATTACCTTCGATCTCTAAGTACCCTTCTCTTATATTTTTATCAATCACACCTTTGAAGATTTCTTCTGCTCTTTTACCATACTTTTCTTCAAAAATATCTAAATCTACACCTTCTAAAAGACGTAGTCCTAAGAACATTTCCTCTTCAATTCTTTCCTTAGGTGTTACAGTATTTTCTTCACGTCTTGCATGTCCTTTCTCTAACATACTGTCGATATAGAATTTTAATGCTCCTTGATTAGCATAACGCACTCCATCAATATAACCATGCGCCCCCGCTCCAAGTCCATAGTACTCTACATTCTTCCAGTAACTACTATTATGAACACTCTCATGCCCAGGTCGTGCAAAATTACTGATTTCATACTGTTCATAACCATTTTCTGTTAAGAAGTTAATTACCTCATTGTACATCTTCTCTTCTGTCTCATTTGAAGGTAATGTAACTTTCTTATCTCTCACCTGATTATAAAGCTTAGTCTTCTGTTCCAAAATCAATGAATAACACGAAATATGACTAATATTGTATTCTGCAACCTTCTTCATACTGTCATATAAGTCATCCATAGTTTGCTTCGGTAATGAAAACATTAAATCTACATTAATGTCCTCAATCCCATGTTTTTTACAATTAGCAATTGCCACATCCACATCATCCACAACATGACCTCGTCCAAGAATTTTTAACAACTCGTTATTAAAAGTCTGAACCCCCATGCTAATTCTATCAACTCCATAGCCCTTTACCAAAGCAACCCGAGAATCAACAAGATCCTCAGGGTTCGCTTCAAAAGTAAATTCACGCAGTTGTTGTGGAATTTTATTTCTTAATGCAGTTAGTAAACGATGAAGTTGTTCGTCACTTAATGCACTCGGTGTTCCACCACCGATATATATAGTTTCAACATTTTGAATATTTTCCATACTCTCAATTTCTTTGATTAAGCAATCTATATACTTGTCGACAGGTTGTCTTTGTATATAAAACTTATTGAAATCACAGTATGAACAAATATACTTACAAAATGGAATATGAATATATACTCCGCGTGGATAACTTTTCATTATTCTTCATCCATTTTCAGAACAGCCATGAAGGCATCTTGAGGAACTTCTACGCTACCAACAGCTTTCATTCTCTCTTTACCTTTTTTCTGTTTCTCTAATAGTTTACGTTTCCTACTGATATCCCCTCCGTAACATTTAGCAAGAACGTTTTTACGCATCGCTTTAATAGTTTCACGAGAGATAATTTTATTTCCAATTGCAGCTTGGATAGGAATTTCGAATTGTTGTTTTGGAATAAGTTTTTTAAGTTTTTCTACAATAACTTTACCACGTTGATAAGCAAATTCTCTGTGAACGATGAAGCTTAAAGCATCGACTTGTTCACCATTTAATAGAATATCCATCTTAACAAGGTTGCTATCTTTATATCCTGTTAATTCATAGTCAAATGATGCATATCCTTTTGTATTAGATTTAAGTTGATCGAAGAAATCAAAAACGATTTCTGATAAAGGAATATCATAAGTAATATTAACCCTTGTATCATCGATATATTCCATATTTAAGAAGATACCACGTTTCTTCTGACAAAGATCCATAACAGCACCTACATAGTCATTTGGTACCATAATGCTCGCCTTAACAAATGGCTCAGTAATCTTATTGATTTTTTGTGGATCTGGCATTTCTGATGGGTTTGAAACATCTACCATAGTTCCGTCAGTTTTTTCAACTTTGTAAATAACCGATGGCGCAGTAGCGATGATATCAATGTTAAATTCACGCTCAATACGCTCTTGAATAATTTCCATGTGTAACATTCCTAAGAATCCACATCTAAAACCGAATCCAAGTGCTTGAGAAGTTTCCGCTTCATATTGTAATGCAGAGTCATTAAGTTCTAATTTTTCTAATGCTTCACGTAAGTCATTATATTTTGATGAATCGATTGGATATAATCCACAGAATACCATTGGATTTAATTTTCTATATCCCGGTAATGCTTCTTTAGCTGGATTATTTGCTAATGTGATTGTATCCCCTACACGAGTTTCACTTACATTTTTAATAGATGCACAGATAAATCCTACATCACCTGCAGTAAGTTCATCAACGATTTTTTCTTTAGGTGTATGAATACCAACTTCGGTTACCTCGAACACACCACCAGTAGCCATCATCTTAATCTTATCGCCAGCTTTTACAGTACCGTTCTTAATACGAACTGAAACGATAACCCCTCTATATGCATCGTATAATGAGTCAAAGATTAATGCTTGTAGTGGCTCAGCAGCATCTCCAGTCGGCGCTGGAATATATTCTACGATTGTTCTAAGATCTCATCAATACCAATACCCGCTTTTGCAGAAGCAAGTACGATGTCATCTGTTGGTAATCCAATTACATCTTCAATCTCAGTCTTAACCTTCTCAGGATCTGCAGCAGGTAAGTCGATTTTGTTAATAATTGGAATAATTTCTAAATTATTATCTAGTGCTAAGTATACGTAGCTAAAGTTTGTGCTTCAATACCTTGAGCAGCATCGACTACTAAAATAGCCCCTTCACACGCTGCTAGAGAACGTGATACTTCATATGTAAAGTCTACGTGTCCCGGTGTATCGATTAAGTGGAAAATATACTCTTCTCCATTTTTAGCAGTATATTGTAATTGAACTGCATTAAGTTTAATTGTAATACCTCTTTCTCGCTCAATATCCATTGAATCAAGAAGTTGTGCTTTCATTTCACGTTGTTCTAACGCTTTTGTTTTCTCTAAAATTCTGTCCGCAAGAGTTGATTTCCCGTGGTCAATATGTGCAATTATAGAAAAATTCCTTATTTTCTTTTGCCTTTCGTTTCTTTTATCCATTTTATTCTTCCTTTACAAATCTTGTTTTTCTACGTAGTCTTTAGCCGTATAGTACGAAAAAACCATCCCTTATTAGCTTTTCAATCAGCTTTTGTTTAAGTGCATATCCTTCGTATCTACGACTATAACTTTGATAAGCTCTTCTAAAATGCTCATCTAATATATCATCTTCGTTTTCATCCTCATAGTCTTCGAAAAATATGTCAAACACCTTTCTTATTATATCAGATGTAAAGCCATTTGTATAAAGTTTTTGTGTTATTTTTTGAACTTTTTTATTTTTCGTCTCTCTTCTTACTTTATACTCGCGTTCAATAATTTTATAAAGCATTTCAATCATTGCTTCTTCTGTACAAATCTTAGCGATATTATCTTCAATAACATCTTTATCCAAGCCTTTTTCTAACAATTTTCTTTGTATCCAATAAGGCCCTTTTAGATTAAGATTAAAATAATCTGTTACCGCAGCTTCTACATAGTGATTATCATTCAAATAACCAATTTCTATTAACTTTTCTATTACTTCATCTATAACATTATTAGCAATCTCTTTTTTCTGAAGATATTCCCTTATATCCTGCTTAGTTCTCAGACCAAATTGTAAATAATGTACTGCCTTGCTATAGGCACTTTCTACACTTTCATGAGCTATGATTTCTTTGAGTTGCTCTTTTGATAAATCTATTTTTTTTATAAGTCCATACTTAATTATCGTATCTTCAGAAACATAAAAATGTTTACCATTTTCCAAATCTATTTTATACTTAACTTTTAGCTTTGTTATATTTGTAACTTGCAAATTTACACCTACTTTCTACATTTCTCGCTAAAAAACTCTTACTCTTAATTTTATCAAAAATCACATAAAAAAGGAAATGTTAGAAAGAAAAAAATTCCCAAACCATAAGGCTTGAGAATTTTATTTTCAACTAAGATACTACGTTATTTTTTAATTAACCCTTCTTTTAGTAGGTATTCTTTTGCTACATCATAAGCAGGTTTACCTTCAATATCTACTTTGTAGTTCATTTCAGTCATTTCTTTTTCTGTTATTTTTCCAGCAAGTTTATTTAAGATTTTTTCAAGTTCTGGATGTTTTTTCAATGTCTCTTCCCTTAATAACGGTGCCCCTTGATATGGTGGGAATAAACGTCTGTCATCATTTAACAGTTTAAGTTTATTAGTAATTATTTTACTATCCGTAGAGAACACATCAATAATATTTACATCACCATTTGAGATTGCTTGATATTTCAACGCTGGTTCCATTGTTTTAACATTTAGATTTAAGTGATAAAGATTTTTCAGTCCTATTCCACCATCTTCTCTATCGTTAAATTCTAACGAGAATCCAATTTTTGCAGAGTTTTCTACTAGTTTTATGTCTGAAATATTGTTAATCTTATTCGCTTTAGCGTAGTCTTCTGTTACAGCTAATGCGTATGTATCTTGGAATCTCGTAGGTTTTAAGTATACTAGTTTATCTTGTTCAAATATTTTCTTACGTGCAACTTCATAAACTTCATCAGGATCATTAGAAGGCACAGTTTCTGGTGTTTTTAATAATGTTGTAGTAACTGTACCTGTGAACTCTGGATAAATATCAATACTTCCACCTTTTAAGGCCTCATATAAGAAACTAGTTTTACCGAAGTTCGGTTTAATCTCAACATCAATATTTGTCTCATCTTCAATAAGTATTTTATACATATTAATTAATATCTCAGGCTCAGCACCTAGTTTTCCAGCGATAACTAATTTATCATTAGACATTTTTCCCATTGGGAAGAAGCTTATTGTTAAAGCTACTACAGCAGCTAGCAGTGATGCTAAAATTGTCTTTGGTTTTTTATCTTGTAATAACTTGATTAATAATCCGAATACAATTGCTAAAACTGCTGATGAAATTGCCCCTATCAGAATTAACGCTGAATTATTTCTATCTATTCCTAGTAAAATAAATGAACCTAATCCCCCTGCTCCAATTAAAGCAGCAAGTGTTGCTGTACCAATAATCATAATACTTGCAGTTCTAACACCACCCATCAGGATTGGCATCGCTAATGCAAGTTGGTATTTTTTCAATTTTTCTAATTTTGTCATACCAAATGCAGTTGCTGCTTCTTCTAGTGATGAATCAATCTCCGATAAACCAGTAATCGTACTCTGTAATATTGGAAATATAGCATATATAACTAATGCTACTACTGCTGGCAATGTACCAATTCCCATAAATGGAATGAATAATCCTAGTAATGCAAGAGAAGGAATCGTCTGGAAAATACCAGTAATTTGTAAAAACCATTCACTTGTCTTTTTATTCCCTGAAATAATTATTCCTAACGGAACTGCTATAAAAATTGCAATAATAAGTGATAATAATGAAATCTGAAGATGTTCAAATAACCCAGTTATCCAATCACTTTTTCTTTCTAAAAATGTATTTACTAAATTCATTATTTATCCCCCCTTGCAAAAATTCGCGAACAAAGTCATCCGCAGGGTTTTCTTTTAATACTTCTGGTGTAGCGATTTGAACTACCTTACCATTCTTTAAGACACAAATTCTATCAGCGAGTTTCATCGCTTCGTCCATATCGTGAGTTACAAAAACAGTCGTCATCTTATATTCATTGTGCAAAGTTTTTTATTAAATCTTGTAATTGAACTTTACTAAGCGGATCTAGTGCTGAAAATGGTTCATCCATCAGTAAAATTTTAGGATTAGCGATAATTGCACGTAGTATTCCTACACGTTGTTTTTCTCCTCCAGAAAGTTCCTTAGGAAGACGATTCATATAATGTTTTGGATCTAATCCTACTTTTTTCAGTAAATCCTCAGTCTTTTCTTTAATTTCTTTCTTGTCAAAGTTTTTCATTTCTGGAATTAGCGAAATATTTTCTGCAACAGTAAGATTTGGAAATAGTGCGATTTGTTGAAGAACATAGCCGGTTTTAAGTCTTAATTCCCTTAAATCATAATCTTTCAACCTCTTATCTTCAAAATAAATATCACCGTCAGTTTGTTCTATCAACCTATTTATTAATTTTAAAGTTGTTGTTTTTCCACTCCCACTCGGTCCAACAAGAACAAAAAATTCCCCTTCTTGTATTTCAAAATTTAATCCATCAAGTATCAAACCATTTGTGGAACAACACAACGATACATTTTTATATTCTATCATTTTTTTACCTTCTTCCTTATTTCCTCACGATTAAGGAACTTTCTTTTTTCACTTACATTTAGTCTATCATTAAGTTAATATAATAAACAGGTATGCACTTTACAGTATCTTAGTTTCCTTAAGGATACCTTAATCTGTAAATATCTTAAAATTTCTAATTTACATAATTATAACATTTGAAATTTTTTCATTTGATTTATAATAAGTAGTCCTTAAAGAATTTTTAATTTAGTTTTTTCTATATGTAAAATTTTAACTTCTAAATCTACAACTGTCAATAATTTAGTTTCATGAAATAGACAATCA
>CAKMQO010000109.1 GCA_927911695.1 uncultured Gemella sp.
ACTGAAGAAGAACAATTCGAAGCATACAAAGCTGTATTAGAAGGAATGGGTGATAGACCTGTTGTAGTTCGTACTTTAGACATTGGTGGAGATAAAGAATTACCATACTTAGATTTACCAAAAGAAATGAATCCATTCTTAACTTCTTCAGTAATTGTACTAGTTCCTACTACTGCAGGAATTTCTAATGATCTAGCCATAATAGCTGAGTGAGAAGTACGTCCTCCAATATTTGTAGCAAAACCTTTAACATATTGTTTGTTAAGTTGCGCAGTATCAGATGGAGTTAAGTCTTCTGCAATAACGATAACTTCTTCATCGATTAAGCTTGGGTTTGGTAAGTCTACACCTAGTAAGTGTGCTAAAATACGTTTAGAAACGTCACGAATATCAGCAGCACGTTCTTTCATGTAGTCATTGTCCATTGATTCAAACATTGAAACAAACATATCTGAAGTTTCTTTTAATGCATATTCAGCGTTAATTTCTTTTGATTGAATATCAGTTTTAACAGTTCCCATAAATTCTGGGTCTTCTAAAATTAATAAGTGAGCTTCGAAAATAGCTGCTTTATCTGCACCTAAGTTTTCGTGAGCTTTATCTTTAATAATTGTTAATTCTTTTTTAGAAATTTCAATCGCATCTTCAAAACGTTTAACCTCAGCAACAACATCTTGAACTTTAACTTCTTTAACTGTTAAGTTTGGCTCAACAAAAATGTATGCTTTAGCAAAAGATATCCCTTGAGAGGCTGCAATACCTTTTAGTTGTAACATTTTATGCTAATCCTTCTTTCTTCATTGTTTCTTCTAATGCTGCTAATGCTTCTGCTTCGTCAGCTCCGTCAGCGTAAATTACGATATCAGCGTCTTTTCCAACTCCAAGACTCATAACACCCATAATTGATTTTAAGTTAACTTTACGTCCGTTGAATTCTAATTCAATGTTTGATTGGAATTTTGATGCAGCTTGTACTAATAAAGTAGCTGGTCTAGCGTGGATTCCTGTTTCATCGATAACTTTAAATTCTTTTTGTAACATAGTCATGTCTCCTTTTATTTAAAAAAATATTTACATTCAAATAATAACACATGAAAGCAATATTTACAAGTATTTTATACTTATCCCACCCTAAGAATAGTGCTTATTCTATAACAAAGAAAACAGTTTCTTATCTGTATAGTAAGCATTTTTTCCTCATATATTGAAAATATAATGAAAACACTTTTTTCAGTACTAATTACCAATATAACGTAAAAATCATAAAAAAGTATCTGTTACCAGGGAAGTAACGATACTTTTTTTATATTATTCTTATTAATTAAATTTAAAATTATTATGTTTTTATTTTTATACTGTAAACCTATTTAAGGAAATTAAACCAATTCTCCACCAAGCTTAATTATAGATTTAAATTTCTCATAATCCTCATGATTTCTATTGAACTCACGAGCATTTTTATTTACTTCCTTAAAATCAATACCTTGATCTTTAGCGGCAAAGACACATCCACAGTAACATTGTCTGTATATATTATAGTCATTACACATTTCTACAGATCTTTTATAACCATTATTCTTTTTAAAATCTGACGGTAGATAATATATCGAAACTTGTTCTTGAAGAACATATCCAGCTTCATTTATCACAGTAGCATTTTTCTTAGGACTTAGAGTCAAAGCAGAAGCAAAATAATCGTAACCTAGCTCCTCAGCCTTCTGTGCAGAAGAGTCTAAACGCATTTCATAACAAATATGACATCTATCTCCACCTTCTCTATCCTCTTCATGTCCTTTTACAGCACTGATAAATTTACTAGGTGCGTACTCATCAGCTAAGAATTTAATCTTTTTGTCATTTCTTTTATTGAATTCTTCTACAAAATCTTTTTGCACTAACATACGTTTAATGTATTCTTCTTTTGGATGAATGTTAGAGTTCGAAAAAAATATTGTAATATCACTAATCTCAGATAAATATTCTAATACATATGTACTACAAGGAGCACAACAAGAGTGAATAAGAATTTTTGGACGAAAATTAGTCTTCTCCCATTCTTTTATAAGTTCTTTTAGTACGTTATCATAATTAATTTTTTGATTTTTGTGTCTTGTATTTATAAATTGTTTACTATCAATCATACAAATTTAATCCTTCTAATATTTCTAATATTTTACTACACAAGTTTAATATACTTTAATTTATTTTACAATTAATATCATTTCTAATTAAAAGATATTATCAATAACAACTAAAAATAGGTTCCGAAATATGAAATTTTGACATTTCAAAGTTAACGAAACCCATTATTTATTAATTATTCAACTTTATACGCTATTCCTAAATGCTGATATGCTTTAGGTGTAGCACGACGTCCTCTAGGCGTACGTTCTATAAATCCTTCTTTAACAAGATATGGCTCATATACATCTTCTATAGTAATACTTTCTTCACCTATAGTCACAGCAATTGTTTCAAGACCTACAGCACGGCCTTCATAACGCTTAATCAAACATTCAAGAATTTTATAGTCGATATTATCAAGACCTTTCGCATCTACTTGTAGTAAATCCAACGATTCAACAGCCAAGTCCTTAGCTATAACACCATCATTTTTCACTTGAGCGAAGTCTCTTACACGTTTAAGAAGCCTATTCGCTATTCGAGGTGTTCCACGAGATCTCATCGCAATTTCATACGAACTCTCTTCATCAATATCACATTCAAAAATATCAGATGTTCTTTCTATAATGTTTTGCAATTCAGAAATAGTATAAAATTCCAGACGACAATGCACACCAAACCTATCTCGAAGTGGAGCAGTTAAAGCTCCAGCTCTCGTAGTTGCACCAACCAATGTGAATGGTGGTAGTTCAATCCTAATACTACGCGATTCTTCACCTTTACCAATTACAATATCAAGATAAAAATCTTCCATCGCAGAATATAGTATCTCTTCAATAGATCTACTTATTCTGTGAATTTCATCGATAAAAAGAACATCACCTGGTTCAAGACTAGTTAATATAGCAGCTAAATCTCCAGATTTCTCTATCGCAGGCCCTGAGGTATATTTAATTCCCACTTCCATCTCATTAGCAATAATTGTCGCAAGTGTTGTCTTACCTAATCCAGGGGGACCATATAGTAAGCAATGATCTAGAACCTCACCACGAAGTTTTGCAGCCTCTATAAATATTTTCAAATTACTTTTTATCTGTTCTTGTCCTATATATTGACTAAGAAACTTCGGTCTTAAAGACTGCTCCTCTCGCTCTTCACCAAAATTTTGGCTTGCAGATACCATTCTATCTTCCATAATTTCCTCCTTTCATAAATTATGCACTCATTAATAATTTTAATCCTTGTTTTACATACTCATCAACACCAGCGAAGTCGAATGCTGATAATTTTTTCTCGATTTTTGCAAGTTCTTTTTTTGCTATATCCTAGAGCTTCCAATGCTAACATTGCATCACTTAGATAATTATTTACAGCAGTTGAAGCACTACTAATATTAGTCATACTGAAATCAACTTTACCTTGTAAATCAAGAATAATCTGTTGAGCAGATTTTTTCCCAATTCCCGGAAACTTCGTTAAATATGTTACATCTCGATTCTCTATAGCTCCAATAATTTCTTCACTAGTACCTCCAGCTAATATAGCTAAAGCACTCTTAGGTCCTACACCTTTTACTTTTAACAATAGTAAAAATACTTTTTTCTGATCTTTATTAGAAAATCCATAAAGTATATTAGAATCTTCCCTTACTTGTTGGCTAATAAAAACTGTTTTTTCTTCATTCAATTGATATTCGTATGGATTAGCAACAACTATTTCATAGCCTATTCCATTGTTATCAACAACGATATTTGTCGGATTAATTTCCGAAATTTTTCCTTTAATATATGCGTACATTACATTCACACTCCTGATTGATTATTTAATTATAAAATTAATCACAAAAAATCTCAAGTGTTTTATTTAATCAAAATAATTACTTGCTTTATAGATAAAAAAAACTTGGCACATTATGTACCAAGTTCATATTTCTATTTTACTTTATCTAAATCAACATTCATAACTTTTGCAGTTGCTTCTACTTTTTTATAAGCATCTTGATCAACATCAGTAAATCCAGTGATACTAAACATCTTTGTGAATAATTCTTTCATTTTTGGATCATTTTCAATATCACGAAGAGCTTTTTCTAATTTATCCTGTAACTCTTTATCCATTTTGCTAGAAGTTGTAACCATAACACCAGGAATCATATCACTAGTTGCTAATTTTTGAATATCAGTTTTTGCCTGAGGGAAGTCTTTAGCATATCTATCTTCCACTCCATCGAATGTCGCAATTACATCAACATCTTTGTTAAGAAGTAATTGTAAACTCTTATCATGTCCACCACTAAATTGATAGCTAATATCTTTATCTAAATTAAGACCAGCTTCAACTAACATAGCACCTGGATAAATATATCCTGATGAAGATGATGGATCTACAAATGCTACTTTTTTGCCTTTAACATCTTGAAGTGATTTAATACCAGAATCTTTTCTTACATATAATTCAGCAGTGTATCCAGGTTTTCCTGTTTTACCTTTAGATGTTAGTATAGGTTTTGCACTACTTTGTTTTTGAGCAAGTAAAGATGAAAATGGAGGAATGATACCAAAATCAACACTTCCACTACCTAATCCCTCAACTACACCAATATAGTTACTAGCTGTAAAAGCTTCTACTTTTACCCCTAATCTTTCAGAAAGATAATCAGAGATTGGTTTAAGGTCTTCAACAAGTTTCTCACTATTTTTCAGAGGAACAAATCCCATTTTAATAACTTTTTCTTCTTTTTTCGTTTCAGTCTTTGTAGTACATCCTACGATAGAGAAGACAAAAATAAAACTAAATAAAGCCAATAATATTTTCTTCATATTATTTCCTCCTCGATATTTTTAAATTAAATTTGATATAATTTTATCACAAAAAACATATATCTAGCTTTTAAAACGAAATAATAACAATTTTTAAAGAGAAATTTTCACATTACTAAAATAATGTTCGGTAATCACTAATAAATTTCCGAATATTTTCATAATACAAGGATTATAAATAATATAAATCGTAATCTAGGCATAAAAAAAAAACACCTTATAAAAAGATGAGTAAAAATTGGAGGCGGCTACCGGATTTGAACCGGTGATCAAGGTTTTGCAGACCCGTGCCTTACCACTTGGCTAAGCCGCCTAAAGATATTAAATTTTAATGGGGCGGCTGAGGGGAATCGAACCCCCGAATGTCGGAACCACAATCCGATGCGTTAACCACTTCGCCACAGCCGCCATAT
>CAKMQO010000110.1 GCA_927911695.1 uncultured Gemella sp.
GCAAACTACACACCTTATTATTTAGGTGGTATAGGAGTTCTTGCAATAGCTGCTGGGCTTTACTTTCCTCGTAAAAAAAGAAAAAATAACTAGGAGATAATTCATGAAAAAGAAAACTATCCCTACTATTTACACTACTATTAGCCAGTATTCTAGTTCTTACTGCTTGTTCATCACAAAATAAAGCTGGTAACACTACTGGAACTGATCCTAATCTAGCTGATAAAGCTTTTAATGAGACTATTGACTTAACAGGTGTAAATAAAGATAAAAAATCTGAAGAGGAAAATGGTAAACGTGTCATAATGGACTCTGTAGCTTTAGCTCAAGTAGCTAATGTTCTTGATATTAAATTAGCAGGGGTGCCTACTACGAAATTAGGTCGTATGCCTAAAAGATATGACAACACTGTTCAAATCGGACTTCCTATGAATCCAAATATGGAAGTTATCAAGTCGATTAATCCTTCTATTGTATATGCTCCAGATAGTTTGCAAGACTGGATAAAAGAAGGATTCGAGAAAAATAAAATTCCTTATAAATTTGTAGATATTCGAAGTGTTAACGGATTATACGCTATTACAGAAGATCTTGCAAAGGAATTTGGTAAAACTGAAAAATTCAAAGAATTAAAGAAAGAACACGATGAGTTCTTCGCTAAATTCAATGAAAAAATCGCAAATAAGAAGAAACCAAAAGTTCTTGTTCTTATGGGCTTACCTGGAAGTTACCTGGCTGCTACTGAAAAATCTTATGTTGGTAACCTTGTAAAATTAGCCGGTGGTGAAAATATCATTAAAGGTACTGAAGAATTTAAAAATCTAAACTTAGAAACAGCTTTAAACGATAAACCAGACTTTATTTTACGTACTGCTCATGCTATGCCTGATAATGTAAATGAAATGTTTAAAAAAGAATTTGAAAACAATAAGAGTTGGTCTCACTTTGATGCCGTAAAAAATAATAAAGTTGTTGATTTAGATAGCTCAATGTTTGGTATGACAGCTACATACGATTATCAAAAAGGATTAGAAAGTCTATACAGTATTTTCTATAGTAACTAATACTTAAAAGGGGCTGATCCAAAAGTCCTAAAAATTTAACATGGTTCATATAAGGACTAATAGACGCAGTGGTTTATTGATATCTAAATTCGCTTTATGAAAGCTTTTTAGATATCTAATAAACTGTGCGGGGGGTGACTCGACAAAATCGATTTTCTCCGAAATCACGATTTTTGAGTCACTCCCAAGATTAACTATTATTGATTTTTAATTTCTAGGTTTCCGTTATCTAAAGAGATATTATCTCCCTCTTTAACTTTTTCATATTGTTCTTTTGTAACGGTAACGTGTTTTGTTTCACCATCTTTAGTTTTAATTTCAAGCATATAAACTGGAACTTTTGAATCTTTTACATTGTCGACTAATTCTTTTTGCTTATCACTTGCTTGAATAGTGTTATGTGATGTAGCTGAATTGAAAAGTGTATACCATAAAAGAGCGTTAGTTATAGTGCTTCCTGAAAAGAAACCACTGTTTCTATAGTTATTATTTATATAGTCTGTGTATTGTTTTTTATATCCTTGATTATTGTAACTATTGTAGTCTTTATTATATGAACCATTTGTACTATTTGAAAAGTTCTTTTTAGTTCCTGTAGTTGGTTTACTGCTAGCAGTTGAAGTAGTAGGTTTAGAACTTGATTTACTACTAGATGGTTTAGAAGAACTAGGCTTAGAACTTGATCTTGATGCACTAGGTCTTGCTGAAGAACCTTTTGCTTCTACAATATTTAGACTTGACGCACTTAATGTAGAAAGAATAAGTGTCGAAGTAAGAAATAAGCTTGTTAGTTTTTTTAAAGTTTTCTTTTTCATAGTAATATCCTTTCGCAAAATTAATTGTTTTCAGTGGAACGTTTTAGCTACTACAGTTCCTTCAATTTTTTCTTGAGAAGATGAATCGCTCTTCACTATGTTTTCTATATTAGTTTTATCATCAACTTGATCATCATTTGTCGATGAAAAAGAGCCATTGAAGTAATAATATAATCCTATACCAATTGCAGTAATCGATAATAAAGTTAGAAATATTTTTAAAAATCTAGCCATATTAGAATCCTCCTAATACGTATCCTTTCATATCTAATGCACGTTTTAATCTATCATATTCTGATGCAGGTACTTCAATTTCTTCTCCATTTACTTGAGAAATAGTTGCATATTCATCATTTAGACCTTTCCAAATATCAACAATATTGTTTAGATTTAGTAATCCTCTATTCCCGTCAATTAGAGTAATTTCAAACCAATTCATAAAATTACCTCCTTTATTTATTCTGATTAAATTATAACACAATTTTAAAGAAAAGAATAGTGGAGTAGATATTTTACTAGTTGGATTTTTGGTTAAGATAAAATGATACTTATAAGTAAAATTAATGTATATTTTTAGAAAATTTGATATAATTAAGATAACAATAATTTATAGTGAGGACAGAACAATGAAAATATCTGTGATAGGTTCAGGAAGTTGGGGGACTGCTTTATCTCAAGCAGTTGTAGATAATGGACATGAATTACGCTTATATTCAAGAAGTGAAAAATCAAGAGATGAAATAAATAATAATCATACAAATAGTAGGTATTTAAAAAATGCTATTTTACCAAAAGAAGTTGTTGCTACTAGTAGTTTAAAAGAAGCAGTCGAATTTGCAGATGTAATTGTTATAGCAGTTCCTACAAAAGTAATGAGAGAAGTAGCAAGGGATATTAACGGATATTTAGAACGACCTAAGTTTATCATTCATGTTTCTAAAGGATTAGAGATGGAAACTAATAAGAGAATGTCAGAAGTCATATCTGATGAAATTGATAGTGATAAACTAAAAGGAGTAGGTGTACTAAGTGGTCCTTCTCATGCAGAAGAGTTAATTTTAAGAAATCCCACAGTAGTTGCTATTGCATCTAAAAATGATGAATTGAATAAAATAGCTCAAGAAATATTCCATAATAAATATTTTAGAATATATGTTAATAAAGATATAATCGGTGTTGAAGTTGGTGGTGCACTTAAAAATATTATTGCTCTTGGATGTGGAATGATTGATGGAATGGCCTATGGTGATAATGCCAAAGCAGCACTATTAACACGTGGACTAATTGAGATAACACGATTAGGGAAAAAACTAGGGGCTGATGAAATGACGTTCTTAGGACTTGGTGGAATAGGTGATTTAGTAGTGACATGTACATCTAAGCATTCAAGAAACTATAATTGTGGTTATTTAATCGGGCAAGGATATTCATTAGAAGAAGCTATTGAAAAATTAGACATGGTAGCTGAAGGGGTGCGAACTACAAAAGTTTGCTATTTCTTATCAAAAGAATACGACGTTTATATGCCTATAACTGAAAATATTTATAAGGTTCTTTATGAAGGACTAAGCATTAAGGACTGTGTTAATAACCTTATGAATAAAATGGCAGCAGAAGAATTAAATAAATTTGAGTAAAATCAGTCGATACATTATTGTATAAATAGAAAAAATCAAAAGAATTGTTAAAAATATTGCAAAAATGCTTAAAAAACGCTAAAATTCGGTAATAAAACCTTGATTATTAGCGATTTATATGGTAATATTTAATAAGTGAAACGGGAGAACCGTTACTCAATAATGGAGGTAAAGAATTCATGAACAAATCAGAATTAATTTCAAAAGTTGCTGAGAAATCAGGACTACAAAAAAAACAAGCAACTGCAGCTATCGAAGCATTTGTAGAAACAGTTGAAGAAACTTTAGCTAAAGGTGAAAAAATCCAAATTATCGGATTTGGTAACTTTGAAGTAAGAGAAAGAGCTGCTCGTAAAGGACGCAACCCTCAAACTAACGAAGTTATTGAAATCGCTGCAAGCAAAGTTCCTGCATTCAAAGCTGGTAAAGCTCTTAAAGACGCAGTTAAATAATAACAATTTAATTCAAAAAAGAGGAGTTAACTACTTTAGTAGCTCTTTTTTTTATAAAAAAATTGGAAGGTATAGGTTTTGAAAAAATTAAAAGAAACAAATCACAAGAACTTATAAAAAACAATTATTAGAAAATATTGGAGAAGATACATCGAGAGCTGGATTAATT
>CAKMQO010000111.1 GCA_927911695.1 uncultured Gemella sp.
CTTACTTTTTCAAGCAAAAAATGCCTGTCCTCTTTCTTTCACTTATTGGGATTGTTGGCTTATTGTTTGGTATTCAAACAATTCAGCCTCTTCAAAAGATTGCACATCTGATTCCCTTTTACTTACTTACGTTCAGTAGAGATTTTGTCTGGAAGATTACCTAAGCAAATTGATAATGTCAATCTAAATTGGGACATGGGGCTAGTTTTATTTCCTTGCCTGATTTATCCTTTGTTAGTGGGATTCTATTTATCGAAAGATGGGGGAGTTCACATAAAAAAAGAATTTTTTAATAGATCCTAGCTTCCTTCATAGGGAAAATAAGTAAAAACTAACATAGAGAGGGAATCAACTTGATTCTCTCTCTATGATTCGAAAACCAAGCCAAAATACAAACACAAACTTTTCAAAAAAAAGTTTAGAAAACCCTATTCTTTTAAACAATTATCCACTCACAACCAATCTTTTAAAATAGAGAAGATTTATCAATCAAAAACAGGAGAGGAGTTACAAAAATGGCAGTAGTATCATTGGAAAATAATATTAAACTATATAGTTCAGAATTATTTCAAGAACTATTAAAAGCCTCTAATTATAAATTGGATGAGCGTATTGCTCAGACTGTTGCAGAAGGCATATGCTAGTAATCTAGATTATTCTGATCCTGAACTGATGCATGTTGGTGTAACTTCAGTTGCTAACAATCTGCTTACAAAAATTAAACAAGAGTATTTTAATGTATAGTATTTTTGAAATAAGCGACCTCAAAAGAAAGAAATTACTCTTAGCCAAGTTGATAGCTAGCAGTTCAGTTATCAGGGTTAATAGTAGCGAGTCAGGCGGACTGACTCGCTTTTTCATTATTTGGTTTTTTCCCGATGAAATCGTAATAAATGTCTATCTGAATAATTCAGTTGCGTTTCGTGTCAATCGGCTTGTGAATCATTTTCTGTCAAGTTAGAAATGAAACTCCTGTCGGAATGAGTTAGACTGACAAATCTAGACAAAGTTTTCAGTATTTAATGTGATAGATTAGGCTTAAAAATCTTATTTTACGGAGTTGAAAGAAGTTGCTTCATTGGCACGATTCGAAGAGCGATTGGAATGATTCTCATTTATAAAGTAATTTGAGTACGCATCCTATTTTATGTTATCTCTATATGATATAATGAAAGAGAGGTATAAATTATGTCAGATTTAGAAATAAAAAAAAATTGATATCAAAGATTTTGGTTGCTATAAAGACTACAAACAGCATAGTCAATCAGGTGTCGGTAATGATTTTAATGATGGAAGAATTAATATTTTTTACGGTAGAAACTATTCCGGAAAAAGTACTTATTCGAAAATTTTTCAAAGTATTGAACTTAAGCAACTTCCAGAAAAGTATGAAAAGATAGATTTTGAAGTCAAACTAGCTAATCACAGGATTATTAAGTCAAACGAAATAGGTAGCGAGTTACCAATAGATTGCAAAGTTTTTAATCAGCGATTTATTGACGATAATATTTATCTTCACAACGACAATAAATTAAATAGTTTCCAAATTTCAATAGGTAGTGATACTAATGAAACCTTGAAGAAAATCGAAGATATACGATTAAACGAACTTAAACCTAGAAATGAAAAATTGTCACAGATTGAATTGGATATAACTGAAAAGCAACGAAAAACTAAAATCAGTAAAGATAGTTTAGATTCAAAACTGAGAACAACTGCTTCAAAAATCAAGAATTTAAAGAATCCCTCGGTCGTAGTTGGTAATAAATATGATATACGAGATATAAAGGAGGAGTTTGAAAAATATTCAGCTCATTTTCCTATTTTACCATTACAAGATGATGAGAAGGCTGTAGCTGAGTTAGAAAAGAATGTTGAACAAGCCAAAATACGAATTCTCGAAAAAACATAAATAAACCACAAAAAATTGATTTAGTTAGTTTTGATAAAAATTTTAATTTCACATTATTTTTAGAAAATACGAAGAAACTTTTATCTAAAGTTGTCTCAGTAAGTAATATTTTAGATGAATATAAAGATAGTCCAGATAAAATAAATTGGATTAAGTATGGTATTGATATCCACGGAGATAATCCAGAAAAATGTGTATTTTGTGGTAATAGTATTGATAGTGACCTCATTAAAAATCTAAAGTTGGCTTTTTCTGATGAGTTAAGATCTCTGGAAAACGAATTAGTGCTGCAAAATAATAGGATAAAATCAGAAATCCAAAAATTAGATGCTATTCCAAATATTAATAAGGAAGATTATTTTAAAGATTCTGTGTCTGATATTCAAAATATAAACAAAGAGATTGAAAATAATACTGATAGTAGAAAAAGAGTTCTAGAAATACTAGAATCAAAAATTTCAGAAAAACAACGAGACATTTTTTCTAAAATTGAAATTAATGATTTAAATTGGATTGATTTTTCCGAAATTCAAGTTGAGATTAACTCACTATATGATGACACTATTAAACAGATAGAACAATTTGAGGATAGGAAAACTAAAAGTTTAGATTTTCTTCGAAGATATTATATTGTAAAAGAGTTCCCTGTACCTGAGTTCACTAAACTATCTCAAGAAGTTGACCAACTCCAAGAGGATATGGAAAAAATAAATTTGGAGCAGAAAATATTAAACGAAGAAAAAGAAAAATTTGAGAAAGATATTAGTGAACTTGAAGGTAGTTTAAAGTCAGAATCTGAAGCAGTAAAACGTATAAATATGATACTTCAAAATTCTTTAGCACATTCAGAGATGTCCCTAAAATCAGTCGATGATGAGGAAGGTATATATTTCGAAGTTTCTCGAAATGAAGAAAGAGCATATAATCTAAGTGAAGGAGAAAAATCATTAATAGCCTTTGCTTATTATATTACAAGATTAGAAAGTTTGTCGATAGAAGAAAAGTCAAAAACAATCTTATTTATTGATGACCCTGTCTCTAGTCTGGATGAAAATAACATTTTTTATATTTACAACCTAATTTTTTGTCTTCTAGAAAAGAAAGAATTTTTACAATACTTCTTGTCCACTCATAATCTAGATTTCTTGAAATATACAAATAGATTTTCTAATAAAAAAGATTATTACTTAATAGAAAAGATAAAAGAAGCTGAAAATATCCCGTCAAAAAGTTATATAAAAAATTTGCCTAATTATTTGTCAAATAAAGTCACGGAATTTGTATTCCTGTTTGAACAAATATATAGGGTGGCGACGGAAGATGAAGACGAAAATAATTTTTCTGTTTTTTATAATTTTCCAAATAACGGCAGAAAGTTTATTGAAACTCTTTTGTACTTTAAATATCCTGACTATAAAACAAACAATGACAATAAAATTATTAATTATTTCGGAGGTGAGAATGCTCCGTTTATACAACGTATAAATAATGAGTACTCTCATGGAGAAGATAGGTTTGATAGAACTCGCAATCCCATTAATACATGCGAGTTTAAGCATGATGCTAGAATAATATTAGGAGTCTTACATCGAAATGATCCAGAACAATTTAAATCATTTCTCAATAATAGTAATTTAACTCACCCAGATTTTCTGGAAGATAGATAAAAATAACGACATTTCATTAAAAAGATGTACTTATACTCAACGAAAATCAAAGAGCAAACTA
>CAKMQO010000112.1 GCA_927911695.1 uncultured Gemella sp.
AATATATGCTCCTTAACAACTTCATTATCTTCAGTTAATTCTGTAAATTGGAGTTTTCCTTTAAGAATAGTTAATTTTGCCAGACGTCTTTCTAGTATTGTGTTTATGTCTAAAAGGTTCAGGGAGATGTTTCGGCTGTCCAAAGTGGTAATCGTTTATAGCATACTAAGTTTTTTGTCATACTAATCTCCTTATTGACGGTTAAGTTTAATTTCATTATATCATGTAAAATATAAAAATAAAAATAATGGGAGTGACTCAAAAATCGTGATTTCGAAGAAACAAGATTTTGTCGAGTCACCCCCGCATAGTTTATTAGATATCTAAAAAGCTTTTCTAAAGCGATTTTAGATATCAATAAACCACTGCATCTATGAGTTCTCATATACACGTTGTTAAAATTTAGGTCTTTTGGGTCAGCCCCTTGTCTTTATTATGTTGAATTAATCTCTTTGTGTTATAATAAGATGGATAATAAATATAAGTGAGGTATTGAAAAAATGGTAAAAGTGTTATTTGTTTGTTTAGGAAATATTTGTCGTTCACCTATGGCAGAAGCAATATTTAGAGATATGGTAGAAAAGAAGGTTTAAGTGAAAAAATCCTAATTGATTCAGCTGCAACAAGTAGTTGGGAACACGGTAATCCAGTTCACAGTGGAACTAGAAAAGAACTTGCTAAAGTTGGTATCGGGGTAGAAGGAATGTATTCTCGTATCCTTAATGATAGTGATTTAGAAGCGGACTATATCGTAGGAATGGATGACAGCAACATAGAAAATATTAAAAAATTTATTGCAGGTAGAGAAACAGGAGAGGTTAAAAAATTATTAGAATACGCTGGAGAAGATAGAATTATCGATGATCCGTGGTATACAGGAGATTTTAAAACAACATTCAATGATGTAACTAAAGGATGTAAGGCTTTATTAGATAAAATCAAGAAAGACAATCTTTAATAGGGTAAAATAAGATATGTACTAATATTAAACTATATACAAGAAAGAAGGATAAATGAATTTTAAAAAAATAATAATAGGAATAATAGCGCTGGTAGCAGTTGGAGTAATTGCTATAGGAGTAAAATCACAATTTTCACATAAAGAAATGCCTCAAGAAAGAGGAAATAGTCTTGTAGAAAACTCTTCGACAAATACTTCGAAGATTGATACAAGTAATATTGTTAAAGAAGAATTGTATGCTGAAGGTCAAGGGAAGAAAATATACGGATACATAACGGCACCCAAAAATTATAAGGAACAAAAACTACCGACAATAATTGCTTCTCACGGTTTTGGAGGTAATGCTGAACGACAAGATTATTATGCTCAGAGTTTAGCGAAAGAAGGATATGTAGTTTACTCATTTGATTTTATGGGTGGAAATAAGAATAGTCGAAGTGGAAATGACACTTTAAAAATGTCTGTATTTACAGAAGTTGATGATCTTGACGTAGTAGTAAATATACTAAAAAATCAAAACTTTGTAGATAAAAATAATATTTTCTTATTAGGTCAGAGTCAAGGTGGAGTCGTATCTACTATTGAGGGTGCCAAACTTAAGGAAGAGATAAAAGGATTAATATTAGTATTCCCAGCGTTTATATTATTTGATGATGCACGAGAATTATTCAAATCAGTATCAGATATTCCAGAAGTTTATAATCACAGAGGAACTGAAGTAGGAAAAGCTTATTTTGAGAAATCATTAGACTATGATGTTTATAATGATATGAAGAATTATGATGGAAAAGTTCTTATTGTACATGGAACAAGCGATAATGTTGCACCGATAAGTTATTCACGTCGTGCTATAGAAACTTTTAAAGATGCTAAATTGAAAGAAATTCCAGGAGCTGGTCATGGATTTAGAGGAGCTCAACAAGAAGAAGCCACTAAGGCAATTATTGATTTCGTAAGAGAAAGTATTTAAGGAGAAAATTATGATAAATATTAGAACGGTCGAACTAGAAGATGCTGAGCAGTTGGTAAATATTTATAGACCATATGTAGAACATACAGCCATTACCTTTGATTATACAGTACCGAGTGTACATGAATTTGAAGAGAAAATTTCGAAATCTATTCAAAGATATCCGTTTTTAGTAGCAACAGAAGGGAATGACATACTAGGATACGCCTATGCTAGTGAGTTTTATCCAAAAGATGCATACAAATGGACAGCTGAGATTACAATCTATCTAGATGAAAAAGCTCGTGGTAAAGGTGTTGGAGAGAAGTTGTATTCTGAACTTGAAAACAACTTTATGACAGAGGAATATGTAGATTGACGTCATGTATTGCCTATCCAGACGAAGGAAGTATTTCTTTCCATGAAAAAAGAGGATTTAGAAAAGTAG
Organism: uncultured Gemella sp.; assembly: GCA_927911695.1. Lineage (GTDB taxonomy): Bacteria > Bacillota > Bacilli > Staphylococcales > Gemellaceae > Gemella. The sequence continues at coordinate 2,359 of CAKMQO010000112.1, forward strand.
CTCACTTTGAGAAAGTAGGTTATAAATTTAATCGTTGGTATGATGTAGTTTGGTATCAAAAAGATATTAGAGAAAATATTGAATAGAAGAAAGCCCCACAAGAAAATGAAAATTCTTGTGGGGATGTTTTTAACTAAATTTTTTGGGCTAATATAACTGCATATGGATAAGGAGAAGCTGTGATATTTTCTTCATATTTTATTATTCTCCAGTCTTCGTAATACTCTTTTAGTTCTCCTTCAATAAATGTAAATGGGAATGGTGTTAGTGGACAGCCTTGTTTTGTGGCGTTTAATGCACTAACTATTAAATTAAAACCGTTTTGGTTTGTTTGTTTTTTTATGTTAAAAATAATATCTTTGAATTTCTTGTTGGATTCAAATACATAAAAAACATCAGTGGAGAAGATAAAGTCATAACTATCTTTAATGTTAGCCTCTGCTATATCGTGTTTAAATACATTAAGATTTAATTTTTCTTTAATTGAAATATCAGCGAGATCTTGTAAAAATTTGGCATTAATATCGACTGCTGTAATATTAAAATCTAATGATGAGAGATATAAAGAATTTTTTCCTTGACCTGCACCTAAATCTAAAGTTTTACATGCTTTTATATATTTCATCGCATTAACAATTTCTGTATGAGCAGGACTAAGATTATACTTATTAAAGAAATAGTCCTCAGGAGTGCAATAAAACTCCAAATGAAATTGTAAATCTGTAGAGGTAGGATATATTCTAAAAATACGTTCGGGTTCAATTAATTCAATATTACTCTTTTTATTATATGAAAATTGCTTTAATACATCGTTTTCTTTGTTAAGAAAAGTAAATTTCATTTTCCCTTTGACAATTATTAATTTTGTCCAAACACCTTGTTTTGTCCAAAATCCTTCTCTGTAGGTCTTAGGTAATGCCAGAGCAGTAAGATTCGATGTTCGTTTAAAACAAAGTAAGTTATTTTCCATATGCTACTCCTTTCTATATAATTTACTAACATTATATCACGTGAAAAGCTTGATTAAAAAATGATAACCGAAAGAAAAAATAAATAAAAGTAAAATAGTAGAAATAGTGATTAGTATAGTTTGAAGATTGCTATTTACAATGTTGTAATTTTGCATTATTATAGAAACAAGAGATAAATAAAGTAGGTGTTTTTATGAGAACAATAGTAATTTCAGATATTCATGGTAGCTTTTATACGATGAAGAAACTATTAGATGAAATAAATTTTAATAGTAAGAATGATAAACTCATTTGTTTAGGAGATATGTGTGATAGGGGAAAGAATACAAAGTTGGTTTGGGAATTTTTTTATAACCTTCAACAGGAAAATCCTCAGCATGTGGTGCTACTAGGAAATCATGAAGATATGTTTAACCTAGCGATAAAAGAGGCTAGATATAGTAATAATCTTTCTGTAAGACAAGATCATTATTTTAGAAATAGTGGTTTAACAACATTGCAATCATTCTATCCGGAAGCTACAGTAGAAACTAGAGGTATGTATTTTAAAAAATTTGCTGATGAACATAAGAATTTGAGAAAATGGATAAAGAACCTTCCAACAAGGTATGAAAGTTCAGATTACTATTTTATTCATGCCGGGGTAGATTTCACGAAGAATTTTTGGAATCAAACACATAGAGATATGATTTGGATAAGAGAACCATTTTTAAGTAGTAATGAAAAATATAATAAAAAGGTATTTCATGGACATAGCTCTGTAAAAGAAGAACCATATTACGAAGAAAAAAGTAATAGAATAAATATAGATGGAGGTTGTGTTTACGGAGGGAAATTAAATATAGTAGTAATAGAAGAAGGGGATTTAAAGGTAAAACAAAGTTCTATTCTAAAAGAAGATATTTATGAGAAATAAATAAGGGCAGATATAGCTAAAATGCTAATATCTGCCCTTTTTAAACAAAAAAAGAACCGAGCACATTTGTCTCGGTCTCTTATAGAAAAGGAAAGTTTATGAAGTTTATAACTATTTACTAGTTATGTGTTAATTATAATCTTTAAACCTTAAATATACTTAAAATTTAGTTTTAAGTTAAAGAAGGAATATTTTAAACAAATACTAATTTAATAGCTTTTTGAAGTGCTAATTTTGTATCAAAGTTAAAATTCTTATTTTAAGTAAATAACAAAACTAAGGAAATTAAAATTACATAAACGTTTCCCAATATTTCTAAATTGTTACAAAATGTATTTTGTATTACAAAATTGAAAATCTATTGATTATGATTTAGAAAATGAATTATAATATAGGAGAAGTAATTATTAAAGAATTATTAATAAGGAGAAAACACCTATGAGAAAACAGGGATTGAAATTAACTGGTAAGGTTTTAGCGGGACTAGTGTTATTTTCAGGAATAACTGCAGTTCCTACAAAAGCTATTGATGTACAACCTGCCGCAGTAGATGTAAATGTAAAAAGTGTAAAAGCAAGTGTATATGAAAAGAAGGGCACTTCTATGCCAAATTAGTAGCTGATAAAGAAGTGGCGAATGTTGTAGCGCGTATTACAACTGAAAACAAAGCACAATTTTTAATTAAAAGAGATATTATCAAAGCTGGAGAAGAAGTTGTTGTAGAATTAGATATGACAGCGCAAGTTCCAACTAGAAAATTACCTCACACAGGGGTGAAGAAAGAATCATTCACTACTGTAACTGAGTTAGCAGGGCACACATTCAAAATTTCTGTAAGTTATGAAGTAGCTACAGACAAAGTGAAAGCTCAACAAAAAGCTAACAATGATGTTAAAAATAAAACAAAAGTAGAAAAAAATGAGGAACCAACAAATGTTCCAAATATTGCTGATTTGAAAAAAGATCCAAATGCTAAAGTGGAACAACCAAAACCTTCAGTACCAGCTGAAGAAACTAAAAAGCCAGCTGAGCAACCAAAACCAGCTGAAACTGCTAAACCTGTAGAACAACCAAAAGTTGCAGAAACTACAAACTCAACGGTACCTAAACCAAACACAGGGAATCTAGTCCCAGCAACTGCACCATCAGGAGTAGTGAACACAGTTGCAACACCAGGTGAGTCAAGAAGTGTTATGTTAAATAATCCAAAAACAGAAACAAAAACTGAAGTAAAAACTGAAGCAACTAAACAAGCTACTCAAGCAGCAACTACAGCACCAGTTGCTAAAACATTCGAAGAGCAAGTTAAACAATCGTTTATCAGACAATTAAATCAATTACGTGCTAAAAATAATCTTGGGCCATTAGCTGAAAATGCAGCGTTAAATAATGCTACAGCAGCTCGTGCTAACTACGTTGCAAATAACGGTGGAGTACATGCAGGAGTTCACGGTTCTGGTGGATCTTTAGAAAAAGCAGCGGCTACTAATGCAGGTTTCCCAGGAGCTAATAGTATCCTTTACAATGTTGTTCAAATAGGGAACAGTGGAACAGCTGATCAAATCGCTTCTCAATTATTATTTGAACTGTTTTCAGAACGTAATAATGTAACGCCAGCTCATAAATACGGACACAGAAATACACTGCTTTCTTCTACATCATCTGTAGTAGGTGTAGGTGTTAAGATTTCAAATGGACTTGTAACATTAGTTCAACACCAAGATAATTTTGGCGGATATAACGGTTCAACTCCAACTCCTGGAAAATTTTTAGACGGTAATTCTTATATTTAATAATTAATTTGAATATTTATTAACAGCTAATTAAGTAATCTTAATTAGCTGTTTTTATGTTACAAGATTGTTGTTTTTATTAAGAAATTTGGAATAACTAGTTTCTCAATGTATCGTGAGGGTGATGATGGAACTAGGCATGGACATGGAACAGGTATGTCGGTCGACTTTATGGTTCTAGTAGGTTCTGCACAAGGAGATCAACTTGCAGAATATCTGACTAAAAATATGAATGAATTAGGTGTATATTATTTGGAAACAAAGATTCTATATGCCACAATTTAATATTTATGGTCCAGCGAACACATGGAATTTAATGCCAGATCGTGGGGTGTAACTGCAAATCACTATGACCACGTACACGTGAGTTTTGTAAAATAAAATATTAAAATTATAGACAACTAACAGATGAAATTGATTCTAAGTTAGTTGTCTATTTTTACATTAAAAAACTAAATAATACTTTTAAAAAATGTTCTGAAGTAGTATAATTATAGGTAAGTAGTATTATAACACAGGAGGTAAATTATGTCAGAGAAAAAAAATGAACATGATAGTTTGACGGAGGGTGAAACTTCGAAAA
>CAKMQO010000113.1 GCA_927911695.1 uncultured Gemella sp.
TTTATAATATAGATTTCTTTTCATAATTGTCTTTATAGAGAAGATATTTATATAGAGAGTGGCATTAGGAGGTTGTTTATAATGAAAAGAACATTATATTTAAACGATAGGGAGACAGAATCTTTTTACGAATTGCTTGAAGTTAAAAAGGACTTAATTACTATGGCGCTTTATAAGGTTAATATACCTAAAAGACTTCATCATGAATTTTACAGTTTCGGGCTTGAAGGTTTATTGGTTAGTTTCTTAATTCTAAATGAAGGGAAAATTGAAGAAAAAGACTTCGACCGATTTGCTTTTACTACCATTAAAAGAAAATTAATCGATGAAATCCGCTATAGAAATAAAGACAAGAGTGTACCTTTGGATATTTTTGACAATAACAAATTAGATGCTACGGATGATAATTATTCACTAGTATATATACAGTTGTTCGAATATTTAAAAGATACTCTAGAGGAGCAAGAAATGAAATTTTTCTGCAAATTTATAAAAACTTTGAATATGAAACAAACCGCAAAAGCAATGAATATCTCATTGGCCACAGCATATAGGATCCACAAACGTATAAAGGGAGTTTGTGAAGAATTTTTATTAACTAAATAGAATATTATTAGCCACTCTCTATGTGAATATATAATATATATCTAAAACTTCTATTATACAAAATACTAAACTAACTTTATCTCCTCAGTTTTTTTGTTTACCTATAAGTACCAGACGACCACAAGGACTAGTAATCAGGACTTTTTATATGGAAATGAGGCAATATTTTAATAAAGTCATTTTTAGGTAGAGAAAGACACCCTCGAATATAAATCAACCTCGCCGATAATGTATAGAAAGGTATCCCAGAAAGCACCATAATCTCGTTAATAATGTATAAAAAGACATCTCAGAAAGTTGCCCAGTCTCGTTATTAAACCATAAAAAGACACCCTCGAAAATTAATCGAGAGTGTTTTTTATATATCATAAGATTTTCTTTTTTTATTAAATTATAAATTTCAAATTAGTTTTTGTTATCTTCACGACGTTTTGTTGCTGCAAGTAATCTGCCGAACACTGGAAATCATCACCCCCTATTTTCATTAAATAATACTTTATATAAATATTTACAATGTAGATCTTTAACTCTATTGACCAACAACAAGACGTATGATAGAATGAAATCGTGGAATATTGTATATTTAACTATTATTTACAATAAATAGGCATTTTTACCAATTTGGTTAACGACAATCAAGCAAGCACTTTTAATCAAATTTGATAAAATTTCACCACAAAAACATACTTGAAATTATTGTACATGAGTTATACATTTGACTGTGTATGACTCTATTTAAACAAAAAAAATCAAAATACGCGCGCGTATACCGGAGGGGTTTATGATTACAATCGAAAACATAAATAAAGTTATAGAAAAAATTAGAAACGAAAATACAAAAGAATATATCGGGATTTCTATCAATGGAGATAGGGGTCTTAATGTTAAAACTAGTAAATTCGGAGGAATTCCCTACATCGCACAAGACGTTGGGGTTCCAGTAGACGCAGAAGGTAATCAACTAGCTCTACTAGCCCAAATCAACTGTACCGAACTACCAGAAAATAACATCTACCCAAAAGAGGGATTACTACAATTCTGGATTTCACGCGATGATTCTTTTGGGTTAGATTCTAAAGGAACTAATGTCGTAAAATATATCAAAGATATAGATGATAACATAACAAACGGAGACGTGTTAAGTAAATATCATCTTCCAAGCGAGGATAACGATGAAGAACATTCTCCATTCCAAGAGAAAGCTGCATCATTTGCACTAACATTCAACAAAGGGACTTCTACAATTACATCTACAGATTTCTTATTCGAGGAGATCGCAAAAGATGCTATCCAGGAGTTATTCCCTGATGAAAAAGTTGAAGATTTATACGAAGATCTTGACGGAGAAGTCTACGAAACTCTATTCAAAGCTTTCGAAGGAGTTCAACACGCGATCGGTGGTTATCCGACATTTGTTCAATGGGATCCTCGTGCCCCTGAGAATAAAGAAGCATACGATACAATGTTACTTCAAATAGAAAGCGAGTGGAATCCAAACACAAAAGATAATCTGATTATGTGGGGGCGATTTCGGGGAGTTTGCAAACTTCTTTTATAAAACAAAGAAAAATTAGCAAACTTAGTACTTCGAAGATGTACTATTCAACTGGGATTGCTGTTAATTAAGGTTCTCAAGTAAATCGGAATCTTAGAGAAAAATAAGAAATGAGATCTAGGCAACAATTTGTTGCTTAGATCTTCTATTATTTAGTATACAACCTTAATTAATGAACTATTCAAAAGGACAGAGAGTAAATGTTTACTTTCTGTTCTTTTTTAGGAGCATATGTTTTATAATTTCTTAGAAGTCAGAAACATTATCCGAACCACAATAAGGGCAAGTTGGATAGTCATAACCGCTACTTTCGTCATTAAAGTAACTATTACAGTTGTTGCAATAGTACTCTACTTCTATCATTAATATATTTTTTTCAGGTAACTCTTGCAATTTCTTCATGAATTCTATTACTTCCTTCATGTTCACCGATAAATTACTCAATAAACGAGCATTGCCACCTTGTACTTTTTCCATATTTAACATCTCCTTTTCTCATTTTCTCATGTTTTCTTCACAGCTTTATTATACTCTATAAGCACATTTTTTTCTAATTTCTACCTCAATACAAAAAATATTTCCATTCTATCCTTTCACATCATAAACTTATAAAGACCCATTTCCGACAATATTGAAAGTGGGTCTTATTCTAACTAAGAAATTTCTCAGTTATTTTTAATCTTCTTTGTTTTTACGGCGTCTTGCTGCTGCAAGTAATCCAACAAATTTATAAGCTTTCTCGTGATAAAAAAATACAACCTAACATTTATACCATAATAAAATATCTAATTATTTATCAAATAAACAATTCATCTAATGACTAATACACTAAACTTAAAATAAAAAATAACTCAAAAATAAACCTCTCTTAAAAGTTGATTTTCGAGTTATTTTCATGTTTTTAAACTACATAATATAGTTTAAACTTATTTTTCTTTTCGACGTTTTCTCATACTCATAACTAAGGCCGCTAACATCGACATAAACCCTAGCGTAGCAACATCTGACGATGTATCACCAGTATCCGGTAATCGCTCTGATTTTTTTCTATTTTCTACATTTAGCGTAACAATATGTTCCTCAAGATCTTCTACAGTCGGTAACCCTTTAAGTTTTTCTTTAGGATTCGGTATAAGTTCCTCAAACGAACCCCTATACTTAGGTACTTCTAATATAGTTGGTCTATCCGATGGAACTCCTCCTTTAAATTCAGGAATCTCTAATATAGGCGGCTCTGCTGAGGAAACTCCCCCCTCATATTCTGGCACTTCATTTTTAGGTGCATCTAGTGGTAACGTCCAGATTGGTTTTTCTGGTTTCACAGGATCATCTGATTGTTTTATTACTAATCTATAATAATGATTTACAACTGTTTCCCCTTCTCCCATAACTTTATAAGCACGAATCGGAGTAATAATCTCTTTAACTTTGTAATTCGTTTCTTCTTTAGTTGTTACATCTTTCTTAGTTAATTCCGTCTCATTTGTAGTTGAATTTTCATTAACAACATTAATATTGCTTAAGTCGTCAGAGATTGTCACAGTACCTTTATTCGCATAAACTGAATCTTCTCTTGTTTCTATCTCAGGATACACTTTTTCCCAACCGCTATAATGTTCTTCTTCTCCATCTTTATGGTATAAATTAATAAAAACCAGATTGGAAACCATCCGTCTTAGAGTATTTTAAACCCCTTTTTTCGTCAGCGTTACATTTTTCAATCTATTATATTCCGGTAATTTTTCTACTGTCGTTCCCAATGAGATTTCTAAATCGCTTAATACACTTTGAGCGTCTTCAATCTGAGTTCTCAATTTTTTCAGAACTTCTGGATTCCCTTGAGAGAACATTAATCCATTTTCAGATTCCAATAATACTTTAATTTGATTTTGTTTAATCATGTTAATAGTATTTGTAATATTTTGTGCCAACTCTTCTCTTCTTGCTTGAAGCTCTTTTCTATCAGTTTCATTTTGCACATTACGATCAAAATATTCTAATATTCCATATATTTGAGCATGCATTTCTTCTAGAATTTCTTGTAAAGATTCATTTTTAAAATTATATTTATTTGAGCCTGTTATTCCAGGAGGAAAATTTTTAGTAATATTATTATAATATAAGATATTCTCATCTTTAAAACTCACTTTCCCGTCATCAGCTGTACCAAATATATAGTCATCCCCTATAGTTGGAAACTCTCCTGTTTTCGGTTGCATCCAAAAAGCATAAGTTGGCTTCCCTGGAATTCCTTCTGTTCTTTTAAAATCTTCTGTATAATCATATTTAGGCTTCGCAGGGATTTTTTCTCGTCTATACTCTATCGTATTAACAGTTCTTGTTCCACTTCCATGCGCATATGTATCACGATCCATCACAAGAACCGTATCACCTTCTTTAAGAGTCACATTTTCTTTGGTGAAATCTTTAGCCGATGCTTGACCATTTTTCCATTTTCGCAACAGCATCTTCATCACTAGTTGCTCCATTAGCTTCGACGAATTTCCCGTAATGTCCATCTGAAGTTTCTTCTACTAAATACACTTTTCCTGTAATTTTTCCGTAGTTAAT
>CAKMQO010000114.1 GCA_927911695.1 uncultured Gemella sp.
ACTCAACAGATGATTTAGCTGATTACTTGGCGAAAAATTGGAAACAGCAAGAAAAAATAATTAAATAAGAGGTGATATTATGCAACTAAAAGAAAATAATAAGTTAAAGTTAATATCATTTTTAATAGCGATACTATTGTTTCTATCGGTTAATGAGAATTTTAAAAACTTTTCGGTTCTTGGAGATAGTAGTGATAATGCAACAGCTTGGGTAAGTGATGTGCCACTAGATGTTGATTATGACAGAGATAAGCTTTATGTAGTAGGTATTCCTAATACAGTATCTGTGAAATTATCTGGAACGAAAACAAAAGTTCAAAAAGAAAGTGTTGCTAAAAGCTTCAAGGCGAAGTTAAATCTTAGAAATGCTCAAATAGGTGATGATCAAAAGGTTAGAATTGAGATTGATGGTTTAGAAAAAGGTGTTGATGGTACCGCAGAACCGTCTGTTATAACGATATCTATTAGAGAAAAAGCAACAAAAGAGTTTAGAGTTACACCGGTAGTTAAGAAAGAACGTTTACTGATTGGATATGAAGTAGATAATCTTAGTGTGACAAATGAAAAAGTTAAGATTTCTGGCGCGATAGAAAGTCTTAATAGAATAAATGAGGTTCGTGCTGAGAGTGATGCTCGTACGAAGCTTAATAGAAATACTAGAGAAGAAGCTAAGTTAGTAGCTTACGATAGTGATTATAACAAAATTGAGGATATTCAAATAGAACCAAGTTCAACAGTTATGAATATAGAGCTGAAGAATATCGAAAAAGAAGTTCCACTAGAAGTAAATACTATAGGTAGTCTTCCTTCAGGATTCGAGCTAATTAGTGCGACTGCTGATGTTTCTAAAGTAGCTGTTAGGGCGGAAGATGAAGCTACGTTGGCTAGAGTGTCAGAGATGTTCGTTGATGTCGATTTAAGTGATGTTAAAGAAGAAACAGAAGAACGAAGTAATTTGAAAATTTATCCTAGAGAAAATATTCGAATTGCGACGGATACACCGATTGTTAAAGTAACAATCAAGATAAGGAAAAAATAATTATGGCGGATAAAAAATTAATATTTATGGCTGTTAATATGCTTATTACAGTTTTTAGTTTAGCTATAATAATTGCGACAATGTTTATAGAAAATCAAAGGATTAAGACTACTGCGATTTTCGTAGCTATAACTATATTAATAGTTCAAAAAATAGTAGAGATAAAAGTAATCAAGGAAACTAGAAAAATCAGCATTTTGATATTATGTATTATTATTGTTGCGACATGTTACTTTGGTTATAGATTGTTTTAAAATATGTAAAAGAGCTAAGGGAGCGACTCGAAAATGTTTTTTTCGAGTTCTTCCCCACATAGTTTATTAATTGTCACAAACATCTTTATTAGATGTTTAGATATGGGTAAGCTATTGTGATTACTTAGGATTTGGGTTTAGTCGACCCTAATGCTCTTTGGTAAATTTGTAGGAGATGTTATGGATAGACTATTTTCATCAAAAATATATATAAATCATAGATTTAAACTTATAATGTTATTGGACTTATTGACGGTTGCATTAGGTGTAGTAGCATCGATATTTTTAGGTAAAGCATCGAATCCATTTGCTATGTTAAATGACCACTATATTGAGATATTAGAATTTCTAGTGATTTCACTTGTTATATATACAATTAGTTTTTATTTATTTGGTACTAATAAATCATTATGGTCATACTTAGGTGTTAATGAGATAGTAAATATTTGTATTTCAGTAGTTCTAGGGGACTTGATTACGAGTATCCTTTATCAGTACATGTTACCTGATACATTCTCAAATGTTAGATTTGCTATCTTTTCACCTTTATTAATAATAGCGGGTATGATGTTTACAAGAATGTTATATCGTGCCTTACGTGAGAGAGAAGCTGGTAAGTATGGATCTAGTACTTATAAAAATACATTTATAATCGGTGCAGGAGATGCTGGATACATATTATTAAAAGAGTTATCTAAAAATAATATTTTCCGTGCGAATGTAGTTGGTCTTATAGATGATAATCGAAAAAATTCTGTAATCAGTGGTGTTACAGTAGTTGGAACGACTTATGAAATACTAAAACTTATTCCAAAATATGAAGTAGAACAAGTATTCTTAGCTATTCCTTCGATTAGTGCTTATAATAAAAATAGAATATTAAATGTTCTGAAAGAAGCCAATGTTAGTGTTAAGGTAATGAGTTCTGGTGTTGCTGTAGAAGACGGAGAGAGTATTTCTAAACACTTAAAAGATGTATCAATCGAGGACTTATTAGGACGTGGAGAAGTGAAGCTTTCTCAAGGGGAGATTCGTTCTTACATTAAAGGAAAGAGTATTCTTGTTACTGGAGCTGGTGGTTCGATTGGAAGCCAGATTGTAAGAGAGATATTCAAATTCAAACCTAGTCAACTTGTTTTAGTAGATGTTAACGAGAATGCCTTATACATGCTAGAGCGTGATTTAGATTTTGAAAAATCACATAGTAAGGACTACGATGATATAAGCTATATCTCTGAAATAGTAAGTATTCGTGAGAAAGATGCTTTAGCTGAGGTGTTTGATAAATATAAACCGAGCGTTGTATTCCATGCGGCAGCGCATAAACACGTACCTTTAATGGAACGTCGTCCACAAGAAGCGATAAAAAATAATGTCTTTGGAACAAAAAATGTTATGGATGTAGCCATCGAAAAAGAAGTAGAAAGATTTATTATGATTTCTACTGACAAGGCGGTAAATCCTACGAATGCTATGGGTGCTTCGAAACGTTTAACAGAGATTATTTTACAATCAAAAGGTAACAAGTACAAAACGAAATTTGCTGCGGTTAGATTCGGTAATGTATTAGGTTCAAATGGTTCTGTAATTCCTATCTTTAAAGAACAGATTAAAAAAGGTGGACCTATCACAATTACACATAGAAATATTATTCGTTATTTCATGACGATTCCAGAAGCGGCGCAGTTGGTACTACAAGCTGGATATTACGCAAGTGAAGGGGAAATCTTCCTATTAGACATGGGAGAACCTGTAAAAATTATAGATCTTGCGACAAACTTAATTAAACTATCAGGATTAGAGCCATATAAAGATATAGACATCGAAGAAATCGGACTAAGACCTGGTGAGAAAATGTATGAAGAGTTATCGCTTGATTACGAAAGCAGTGAAAAGACAGATAATAAAATGATCTATAAAAATACAACCTTAGATATTGACGTTGAGGAGTTAGATAAAAAAACTAGTAGAGTTAAAATCAATGCTAGGACATTCAACAAATGAAGAAATACGTAGCAAGTTATTCGAAATAATAAATTGTTATAACGGATAAAAAAGAAGGGCGATTCAAAAGTAATTTTGAGTCGCCTTTTTAGCTATATGAATGACGCGGAAATCTTGATTTCTAAGAAACAAGATTTTGTCGAATCACTCGCTAGCTAGTTTTAGAGAGTGTTATTTTTCTACATTTTTAGTCTTTTTAGCTATATAGTTATTTATAACCAAAGCTAACAGCATAGGTAAATTCATAAAAAATACTTCAATCACAAATAATATGATTTTGTATTTTTGTTTAAAATCCGAACCAAGTTCTCTATCTAATATTGATAATAGTGCGATACCAAATAAAACATAGAATACTAGAAATATAAAATATCTTTTTTTAATTTTTTCTGCGTTTAACATAGTAACCTCCCTGAAATCGCGTATTGCGTATTTACTATGAAATAAGTATATATAATATGAAACATATACCTTTGGTATCTTTAACATAACACAAAAAATTTAAAAATTAAAGACTGATAAAATGTTTATTTTTATGGTATAATAAAATTTAGTAGTGTTTTTTAATAGAGATAGTCAACATAATACTATTTAGAAGAAGATTTAATAATTGAGCGCTGATTTCAGGAAGAATAACTTTTTGAAGTTGGTGTTTTTTAGTTATCGGGATTAGGTTGTTGGTATATTATTACCTCGGATTGTCTTTGCTATTTCAATAGATGAATATAGTGTGGTATAATATTTAAGTGAAATAAATAGGAAAGATTTAAGATGTAGGGGCTGACAAAAAGGTTCTGAATTTTAACAAAGTGTATATGAGAAGTCATAGACGCAGTGGTTTATTGATATCTAAATTCGCTTTATAAAAGGTTTTTAGATATCTAATAAACTGTGCGGGGGTGACTCTGAAAAATCGATTCTACGAAATCACGATTTTTGAGTCACTCCCTTTCTAATTGATAGTGAGGTGATTAAATGAGTAAAGTTGCAGGTAAGGTAACGAAAGTTGAAAGTAAAGGATTATATATCAAACTAGAAAATGGCAAAGATGCATTTTTACCGAAGGAAAATATGTTTATAGGTAAAAAGAAGAAGCTAGAGGAGATTTTCTCTGTTGGTTTTGTTATTAAAGCTGAGGAGAAAGGTACAAAGGATTCTTTAGTGATTTTAACACAAAAAGAGTTGAAGCAAGCTGAAGGTGAGAAGAGAAAAGTAGAGAAAAACTCTAAAGAAAAACAGAACAAAAAGAAAAACAAACCGAAATTACCAATAAAAAAAGAAGCTAAAGAACAACCTGAAGTTCAGAAAAAACAAGAAGTGAAGGAAGAAAAAGAGGAGCCTAAACAGGAGACAAAAACGCTGAAGGATTTGAAAAAACTTCAATTCATAGGGAATATGAGATTTCTGTAGGAAAAGGTAAGAAGAGTAAATATTACCGAGCTATCTGAGGAGAAAGAGGAGAAAAAGAAATTCCACCGCACCAGAAGGATTACTAGAGACATAATTGCGACAACAAAGCAGGCTGAAGATAAGTTCGAAAAATTAAGAAAGGTCTTCAAGAGAGAGGTTATCTAGATGGACATTAATATTTTATGGCAAAAAC
>CAKMQO010000115.1 GCA_927911695.1 uncultured Gemella sp.
ATAAGAAAGAAATCAAGGTACCATAATGAAATTTAAAATACTACAGCCCTTCCCATCAGTGAGGGTTATTTAAGTCAATTTTTAAAAGTGTCAAAAAAGAATATACATACTATTAGAATGCAAAGTCATCATGATAAAGAAACGATTAAAGTTAATGGAAAAGAAGCGGATTTAACATCAAGTTTATCTACAAATGATACACTAGAAGTAAATATAGATTTAGTGACATCTAAGTACTTAGCAAACACAGATGCTAAAATTAACAAAGAATACGAGGATGATTATATTCTTATCGTATCAAAACCATTCGGTATTAAAACTCATCCAAATGATATAGAAGATGAAAATGATACGCTAGTTAACTATTTAATAGCTGATTATGACTATCTAGAACCTATTCACAGACTAGATATAGATACTTGTGGTTTAGTGATTCTAGCAAAAACTCCTTTAATCAAAGCTAAGCTAGATCAAATGCTTGAACAAAGAGCAATTAAACGCTATTATACAGCACTAATAAAAAACAATGTTAAACCACAAACTATTAATACTAATATAGGAAGAGACAGTAAAGAAAAAAAACAAAATGGCAGTAACAAGAAACGGGAAGAATGCTATTACTAATATACTTGAGTGCAATAAATTAGATCAAAATAGATTTGCAGTTCTTGTCTCACTTGAAACAGGTAGAACTCATCAAATAAGAGTACATTTAGCTTCTATAGGAGTTCCAATAATTGGGGATAAATTATATTCAAAAGACGGATATAAATACGATAAAATGTATTTAGGAGCACTTAAAGTAAATTTCCCACACCCTGTTACAGGAAATACTTTAGAAATTAAATCGTCAATTGAAAAAGATTTTATATAGTAAATTTTATACAATAATAAGAAAAACAGATGTGCAAAATTATTACACATCTGTTTCTTATTATTATTTTTTCATTTGTTTTTGAGCTTGTTTTTGCGCTTTTTGCATGTTGCTCATAACTTGATTGATTTTTTTACGAGATGGCTTTTGTCCCATTTGACTCATCATACTCATAACCATATCTTCGTTAATTTGAGGATTTTTTTTCCATGTAGTTCATGAAATTACGTCTTGCTAGATAGAAACCTCCAACAACACCGACAAGTAAACAAATTGCTCCAACTAAAATTGTAACTGCAGTTGCACTCATTGTTAATTTCCTTTCTTCTTAGGAGTTATATCTTCTCCATTTTCATTAATTACTCTTGTATTATCTAATATGTTTCTCATATTAGCTTTAAAATTTTGTAAATATAATTGTCTATATTTAGCTAATTCTTCTGCTTCCTCAGCAGTTAATTCACGCTCTCTTTTTGTAGCGTTAAGTGAATTAATTTTAGCTATAACTTCTGTCATTTCCATATTATTATACACTCATTAACTCATCTTGTTTTTCTTTAGTAACTTTATCGATCTCAGCAACGAATTTATCAGTTACTTTTTGAATATCATCAGAATATCCTTTTAAATCGTCCTCAGTAATTTGAGAAGCTTTTTCTAATTTTTTCATAGCATCCATTGCATCACGACGAACATTACGTACAGCAACTTTAGCTCCTTCAGATTCTTTACCTACTAATTTAGCAAGTTCTTTACGACGTTCCTCAGTTAAAGCTGGGAATACAATACGAATTACAGTACCATCGTTAGCTGGATTTAATCCTAAATCAGATGCTTGAATAGCTTTTTCAATATCTCCTAATAAAGTTTTTTCGTATGGAGAGATTACAAGCATTTTAGGTTCTGGTACAGAAACCCCTGCAACTTGGTTAATCGGAGTTGGTACACCATAGTAATCAACTGTTAATCTATCTAAAACAGCAGCACTAGCTTTACCAGCTCTGATAGATGCTAATTCACGACGTAAACTAGCGATCGCTTTTTCCATTCTTTCGTTTAAATTATTCATTATTTGTTCAGGCATAATTGTAAACTCCTAATATAAATTTTATTCAATAATTGTTCCTAGATTTGAATCAGAAACAACTTTAACAATATTATCTGCATCATCTATTGAAAAGACAATAATTGGCAGGTGATTATCCATACAGAATGTAATTGCTGTAGAATCCATTATTGTTAACCCTTTGTTCATAATATCCATGTATGATAACTTATCATATTTAGTTGCTGTACTGTCAAGTTTTGGATCAGCAGAGTAAACACCGTCTACTCCATTTTTACCCATTAAAATAGCTTCAGCACCAATTTCTTTTGCACGTAATGCCGCTGTTGTATCTGTTGAGAATATGGATTTCCAATTCCAGCCGCAAATATAGCAACACGACCTTTTTTCTAAGTGTCTAATTGCACGTCTTCTAATATATGGTTCAGCCATTGCTTTCATTTCAACAGAAGTTAATACACGAGTATCAACACCTTTTTGTTCTAATGAATCTTGTAATGCTAATGAGTTCATAACTGTAGCTAACATTCCCATTGAGTCAGCTGTAGCACGTTCCATCCCTAGTTCTTCACCAGTTTTTCCACGCCAGATGTTTCCTCCACCAACAACGATAGCAACTTCTACCCCTTGTTTTACTACCTCTACGATTTGAGAAGTTATTTTTGTAACAACTTCAGAATCAATACCGAATCCTTTTCCACCTGCTAGTGCTTCACCACTTAGCTTATATAAAACTCTTTTATATTTAGTAGCCATTTCTATCCTCCTAATAAATTACAGACATTATTGTTTCTACTATACTAATTTTTTAAAAAAGCACACACAAGAAGTGTGTGCTTAACCTCTTTTAATAAAATATATTAAATAGAGAATTATTATTTGCTAGCGTTAACTTGGCTCATTACTTCTTCAGCAAAGTTATCTTCTTTTTTCTCGATACCTTCACCAACTCGTAACGTACGAATTTAGCAAGTTTTCCACCTTTGATGCTACGAATTTTCAACAGTGAACTATCGCTTTAAC
>CAKMQO010000116.1 GCA_927911695.1 uncultured Gemella sp.
CCATCCCTATGGAAAGTTCACATGATGATGCCTCATTATAATCTAATACAGCAACAACTTTTTAACGGCTGCACGACAGCCCCAGCTTCTTCACTTGCTTCTTTTATAATATTTTCTCGTACACTTACATTAACATCTTGATAACCTCCAGGAAGAGCCCATTTCCCATCTAACTGTTCTTTTACCAATAATATCTTATTATCCTTAATAATTGCAGCTCTTGTTTCAACTTTAGGAGTTTGATAACCAATTTCAGAAGCAAAATCCATTTTTATTTTTTCGATAGGTAAATCATACTTATAAGACAACATCTCACAAGCAATATCACGAATTCTCTTTGAACGTTCTCTATCAAATTTATCTTTACTGTACGCTAAACTATTCTGTGCTAAAAACTGTAATTCCTGAGCCCACTTTTTCCAAATGTCATTTTTTAGTACATTAACAACATCTTCAATTTTTTTAATAAAAATTGCATTCTTAATATCTAAAAAATCATATTCTTTTCTTAGTATAAAAACATTTATTAAATTCTCACTAAGTCTTTCTTTATTATTAGTTATATACAGTGCATTTCTATCATTTATACTTAGATCTTCTAAAAATTCAAAAGGTATACTACAATCACAAAAAACTTTCTCAATTTTTTTACTAATTAAATATTTAATATCTTTGTCTATATATAATTTCTGATACATTAGCTGCCCCCATAAGTTTGTTTATATTATAACACATTTTAAAATTTTATCTATAATATATTGAAAATTTATCTTAATGTTTTCACTAAAACTTTCATTAATTTTCAATGCATATTATATATATTTTTATTTTACACTTATTTTATGAAATTTAAAAGCCATATAAATGTATAAAATAACAACAAAAATCTTGCTAGTTTATTAGAATAGTTGTATAATAGAAAATGTAGATAAAATTTAAGGAGTGGTAACAATGAAATATATTATTTCACTATTTTGGTCATTTATATTTGCAGCTGTTATAGTATTTATCGTATCATCTATTTTAGGAAGCAATGGTGAAATCAATACAATTCGTGACTGCGCAATTTTAGCTGTATTATTTACAATTTTTGCTGCTTTATTTGACGTAGTAGGTATCGATAAAAAAACGCGAAGAAAAGTAAATCATAACAATTAATATATAGAAATTTTATAAAGTAGGTATCGAGGAGTTCATTTCCTCCTTCCTACTTTTTATTTAAATATAGGAGATAATTAAATGAACAATGTTCTAGCAACAATGTGCTACGTCGATGATGGTGAAAACTATTTAATGTTAAAAAGGAATAAAAAAGAAAACGATATTCATGAAGGTTTAACGATTAGTGTCGGTGGAAAATTCGAACCAGGAGAAAGCCCTGAGGACTGTGTTATTAGAGAAGTTAAAGAAGAAACAAACCTTGATATTATAAAACCCAAATTAAGAGGAATTATAACCTTCCCTGATTTTGATGGTGAAAAAGATTGGTATACATACGTATATACCGCAACAGACTACAAAGGTACTTTAACTGAAGATTGCAATGAGGGCGATTTGGTATGGGTGAAAAAATCAGAAATACAAGATATAAAAACTTGGGAAGGAGATTACATCTTTCTTGATTGGCTTGTTAAAGATAAGCCATTCTTCTCAGCTAAATTCAACTACAAAAACAATGAATTTGTAGACTACGAAGTAACATTTTATGAATAAACAGAGGGACAATATTATGAATATAGAAATTAATAAAGAATTCAAACAAAATTATTTAGTACAAGATAATAACACTGCAAAATTTATGGGTAGTGGTGATTTAGAGGTTCTTGCAACACCAAGTCTTGTTGCTTTCATGGAGAATGCAGCAAAAAATTTCTTAAATACATTTTTATCAGATGAGTTAGGTAGTGTTGGCAGCAACATCAATATTAATCATCTAGCTCCTACTCTAGTTGGTAAAAAAAATTATAGTTCAAGGTAAAATAACAGAAAATTATCAAAGAAAAAATTATAATTTTTTCTCTAGAAGCTTTCGAAGCAGATAAGAAAATCGGAGACGCTACACACACACGAGTTATCATCAACAACGAAAAATTCTTAAGCAAACTTTCATAAAAAATATCATAAATAGAAAAAAAAGAAAGACCGTCCACAAACAATCTTTCTTTTTTTTTACAATTTTACTTTTTAAAATTCATTAGAAAACATTAATTCTAAGAAATACTCTTTTAGAACTTTAATATAAGTTCCTTTCATACCTAGTGACTTAGATTCAATAATTCCAGCACTTTCTAGTTTTCTTAATGCATTAACAATTACAGATCTAGTAATGCCTACTCTATCTGCAATTTTACTAGCGATAAGTAATCCTTCAGTTCCGTCTAATTCTCTAAAGATATGTTCTATAGCTTCTTTTTCAGAAAATGACAATGAATTTAGAGCCATATTGACCATATCTTTGTCACGTGCTAAGTTTTTCTCTTTATCTTGTTTTTCGTGTAAAATTTCTATTCCTACTACTGTAGACGCATATTCAGCTAATACTAAATCATCATCTTTAAAGTCACTATCCATTCTACCAATAACTAATGTCCCTAGACGATCTCCTCCGCCTCTGATTGGTAAGATTACAGTATAGCTATTAGTCTCAAAGCGCTCCTGTTCTTCTTCTGGGAAAATTGATAATGGATCCTTGAATGGAATATTAACTTTTGTCGCATAAACTTTCAATGTTGCATCTAGGTATGCTTTTGGGACTTTTCTATCTTGAATAATTTGCTCCATACGTTCATTAGAATAATCAACGATAGAATCATATCCAAGTATATTACCTTCAGTATCAAGAATATATACGACAGAATCTAGAATTGGGCTTAGACGCATTGCCATAGCTTCAAAGTCTACATTATCATGGCGTCCTTCTTGTAAAATTGTACTAATTTTTCTTGTTTTTTGTAATAAACTTGCCATTAATTTTCTCCTTACAAAATACTTCCTTGCTTATTATACCATTAATTTTAATAAATTGTAAGACTTTTTAAAAATTAATTTAATCAATTTTGAAATTTTCTAACATTTCTAATGATCTTTTAGCATATCTTTCGTATTTTTCCTTTTTATCTCTAATTCTTTCTGGAAGTGGTTTAATAATTCCAAAATTTGCATTCATAGGTTGGAAATTTTTACTTGTATTGTCTACGATATAATTTGCCATAGCACCGATCATAGTTTCTGTTGGGAATACTACTTCCTTATCTTCTGTATTGTATAGAGCATTTAATGCTGCCACAATTCCTGAAGCTGCACTTTCAACATATCCTTCTACACCTGTCATTTGACCAGCAAAATAGATGTTTTTCTCTTCTTTAAGTCTATAAGTTTTTTCTAATAATTGTGGAGAATTTAAGTATGTATTTCTGTGCATAACTCCATAACGTACAATATTAGCATTCTCTAATCCTGGAATCAGGTTAATAATTCTCTTTTGTTCTCCCCATTTAAGGTGTGTTTGGAAACCTACGATATTATATAAAGTACCTTCGCTATTATCTTGACGTAATTGTACAACAGCATATGGACGTTTATCAGTTTTTGGATCTTCTAAACCTACTGGTTTCATTGGTCCAAATAATAAAGTTTTTTCTCCACGTTTCGCCATTTCTTCAAAAGGCATACATCCTTCAAAATAAATTTCTTTTTCAAATTCTTTTAATGGTGCTGCTTCCGCATTTATTAATTCATTATAAAAATTAAAGAATTCTTCTTTTGTCATCGGACAATTTAAGTACGCAGCTTCACCTTTATCATATCTTGATTTAAGGTAAACTTTATCCATATCGATTGAATCTTTCTCAATAATAGGAGCGGCTGCATCGTAGAAGTATAATCCATCTTGTTTCGTATAATTTCTAATATCTTGACTTAGTGCGTCTGATGTAAGTGGACCAGTTGCAACAATTACAGGAATATCACCTTTAGGTATTGTTGGTAGTTCCTCACCGATTACATTAATGTTTGGGTGATTCTTGATAGTTTCAGTAATCATCTCTGAGAATTTATCTCTATCTACAGCTAACGCTCCACCAGCTGGTACTTGTGTTGCATCAGCACATTTAATAATAATCGAATCTAACATTCTCATTTCTTCTTTTAAAAGACCAACTGCATTTGTTACGTTGTTCGCTCTTAATGAGTTAGAACATACTAATTCGCCAAAATTTTGAGTCTTGTGCGCAGGTGTCATTTTTTTTAGGTCTCATTTCGTAAAGATCTACTTTAACTCCACGTTTTGCTAGTTGCCAAGCAGCTTCACTTCCTGCTAAACCTGCACCTATTACTATTACTTTTTTTTCCATTAATTGTCTCTCTTTCTATTTTATAGTAATCCAGAAAAATCATCTTTTTCTTCTTTTTTTAACTTCTTGTTCTTTCATATCTTGTGTTACTACTTTACCATTCTTATCAAATAAATAAGTTTCTACACTATCAAGTGTTTCAGCGATAAGATCTGAGTAATCGTCACGCGCTTCATATCCTTTAATTTTCTCTAATCTTGGCTTAGTCTTTGGAGCTTTAGGTGTAAAGATTGTACAACAATCTTCAAATGGTAAGTTAGAAATCTCTAAAGTATCAATCTCTTGCGCTATTTTAATTATATCAACTTTATCCATAGTTAATAATGGACGTAAAACCGGTAAATTAGTTACCTCGTTAATACAATTCATTGACTCAAGTGTTTGCGACGCTACTTGACCAAGAGATTCACCTGTAGCAATAGCCAAACATCCTTCTTTTTTCGCTACTTCTTCAGCTATACGTAACATAAATCTTCTAGTTGAAGTCATTGTGTAGTTTGAAGGTACACGTTTTACAATTTCTGTTTGTAGTTTTGTAAAGTTAACAACATGAAGTTTAATTCTACCAACAACTTGACTTAATTTAATTGTTAAATCAAATATCTTTTGTAAAGCTTCAGCTGAAGTAAATGGTGGTGATTGGAAGTGAATCATCTCAACTTCAACACCTTTTACTTGTAATGTATGAGCAGCAACTGGAGAATCAATACCTCCCGATAATAATAACAATGCTTTAGAAGAAGTATTTACTGGGAATCCTCCTACACCTTTAATAAAGTCAGTAAAGATAAAAATTCCTTCACTTCTCACTTCAACATTAATTATAAAATCTGGTTGTTTAACATTTACTTTTAAATTCTTATAAT
Source organism: uncultured Gemella sp. (assembly GCA_927911695.1). Taxonomy (GTDB): domain Bacteria; phylum Bacillota; class Bacilli; order Staphylococcales; family Gemellaceae; genus Gemella. Next base: position 5,219 of record CAKMQO010000116.1, read on the forward strand.
TAATTAGGACATGACTTCCAAATACGTTATTTAATTCGTTAGTATTGTGTGGGAAGTTTTTGTTAGGTCGTTTAGTTTGGATTTTAAATTTATATTCTTTATCCAATTTAGTTTCTAAAAGTCTATCAATAACTTTTTTTGCTTCTTCAATATCTAATCCTGCTCTTAATACAGGAGAAAAATTGTGAATACCTGGAACTTTTTTCAATCTCTCCATGATTTCTTGAACATCTTCGTTATGATCTAGATGAATATACATTCTATCTCTTTTTGTTGGACATGGAAACCTGTTAACCCATGAAGATTGTAACGAATGTTTTTTGTTAATTTTTTTAAGAACTCATTTCTGTTACCAGATTTCAATGTAAGTTCTCCATATCTTACTATAATATGACTAAATTCCACTTTCAATTACCTCTTTAAATTTTTTATTATATTCATCGATGAATACTTCAATAAATGTTTCAACTTCTTCATTAGTAGTCTCATTCGAAAAAACTTACACGAATACTTCCCTCTATATTCTCTCTCGACAACCCTCTTGCAAAAAGAGCCTCATTTAGATGGAATGTTTTTGATGAGCAAGCACTCGTAGTCGAAACCATTATTCCCCTTTCATTAAGGGCATTAACTATTGCTTCTCCTTTAATTTTAGGTAAACTGATATTTATTATTGAATCAATATACTTTTCACTTAACGGAGAATTGATTACTATATGATTATATTTTGAAAATCCTTCAATAATCATAGTCTTAAATTCTTTATGTTTTGCTTTTACAATTTCTACTTTTTCCTGTGATAATCTCAAAGCTTTCGCAAGACTTGCCGCAGCTGCAACATTCACCGTTCCACTACGTAAACCGTCTTCTTGACCTCCACCAAAAGTAATATTGTGAACTGTTCTTCTAGATTTTAAATACAGCACACCTACACCTTTTATACCGTGAAATTTATGTGCTGAAATAGCGTAGCTATCGACTTTTGATAAATCAAGTTTATCTTTTAATACCCCTTGTACTCCATCAACATGGAAATGAACCTTAGGATAATCTTTTAAAATCTCTGAAATTTCTTCTATTGGTTGAATCGTCCCAAAAACATTATTAACTTGCATTACACTTAGTAAAATTGTCTCTTTTGTCAGTAAAGATTTTAGATGGTTTAAATCAACTACTCCATCTTCATCAACATTTAAATAATCTAATATAAACCCTCTTCTCTCTAATTCTCTAAAGGTTTCTAAAACTGAAGGGTGTTCGATTTTCGAAACAATAATTCTATTACCAAAATCTTTTTTATGTTCTACACTCCCAAGTAAAGCTATATTATTACTTTCAGTAGCACAGGATGTAAAAAATATACTATCTTTCGCTACTTGTAAGATAGATGCTACTTGTCCTCTGGCAGCTGAAAGAAGTTTATTAGTTGTTTTCCCAAATTTATTGATACTAGCAGCGTTACCAAAATAAGAATTGTTAACTTCAACAAATGTATCAAGCACTTCTTTATACGGTTTAGTTGTAGCACAATTATCTAAATATATCATACTATCTACCTTTCTTCTTTTTTTCAATATTTCTAATTTTAAAATAATTACATTTTTAAACCACCTTAAAGTATATAACAAAATAGATATTTTATCAATTAAAGTGGCTATTGTAAATAAAACTAGTTATATCATTGATATTTAAAATAATTAATTTTTTTACAGTAATAATTTAGACGCTAATCAAAAATAAACAACTAATAACCATAAATTATATAGTTACTAGTTGCTCATTTTTATTAAAAAACTTACTCTGTATATTCATTACCTACTACATCTTTAAGGATTTGATCCCATTTCGGTAAGTTACGGTCAATTCTAATAGCTCTATCACTATCAGTACCAAGAATATTATGAGAACTTGTTGCAAGAATCACAACTTCCCCATCCACATAGAATTCATATGAAAATATAGTTTTAATACCACTATGTTTTTCAATCCATGTTTTAATAAAGATATCTTGGCTATTGTATCTGATATTTGATCTAATTGAATACTTAACGTCAATATCAGCATAATATAAATCATAGTTTATTAATGAATCAATATCAATACCTAAACCATTTAAATAATATTTTTTAGCCAAATTCATCCAATCATAAACATATTTATTATCTAGAAATCCTGATTGATTGAAGAATTTTTTTTCTAATTTGAATTTTATAGTTTTTTCGTACACTTTACTTCTCCTTTGAAATCAGTTCAGAAATGCTCTCCATTAAAATCGTAGTAATTTCATCATGACTCTTACCTTCTTCTTTTAATGCCGCAGCATCAATCTCATCACCAACAACGATTTTAATACTAGAAAAAATTCTGAAATTTTTACTAGGTATAATTGCAAATGGGATAATTTTTGTTTTTGCTCTAGTCGCGATAAATGAAGCTCCATTATGAGACTCTCCTAAATCTAGTTCTTTAGAGTGCGAGCGAGTTCCTTCAGGGAAAATCCCAACAACTTCGCCTTCTCTAAGTAATTTAATACTGTTATTTATCGCAGTTCTATCAAACGTTCCACGTTTAATTGGTATTGCTCCAGTAGCTTCTAAAGCCTGTTTCACAAAAATAATTTTAAACAATTCTTCTTTTGCTATGAAGCGAATTTTCTTATCGAAAAATGCAGGGAATAGTAAAGGATCATGATTACTCAAATGATTACCTGAAATTACAACACCTTTAGCATTTTCAATTTTTTTCTTTATTAACAATAGTAACTTTGTAAAAAGTTTTATAATACAGTGCTAATAACTTTCTAATAAAATTATACATAGTACTCTCCTACTAATTTCTATTTTTCTACACTTTTAACTAGTTCAGTCATCTTTTCAACAACCTCATCGATAGTTAGGCTTGTTGTATCTAATAATGTAGCCGAATCTACTTTAACTAGTGGTGCAATATCTCTATTTTCATCTTGCCAATCACGTGCTTTAATATCTTCTTTTACTTTTTCAAAATCTACATTTTCGATACCTTGACGTTCGAAATCTAATACTCTTCTTCTAGCTCTCTCTTCAACTGACGCAGTTAAGAAAATTTTAACATCAGCATTAGGCAGTACTACAGATGCGATATCTCTACCATCCATAATAATGTTATTCGTATTTGCTAAATTTCTTTGTGTATCAATTAAGAAATCTCTCACCGCTGGAGATTTAGCGAATAATGAAGTAAACTTCGATACTTCTGCAGTTCGAATTTTATCACTTACTTCCACATCATTAACATAAACATATTGAACTCCATCGACATATTCAACTTTGAAGTCTGTTTTACTCAATAATTCTTTAATTTTTTCTTCATCTAATTCGTCTAACCCATTAGATAAGAAATTAAACGTTAAAGCTCTATACATTGCACCAGTATCAACATAGTTGAATCCTAATGATTTTGCTACCATTTTTGTTATTGTGCTTTTTCCTGATCCTGCTGGCCCATCTACAGCCACTGATACATATTTCATCATTTACCTCTCAGACAAATTTTTTCAATATATATTATAGCATAGACTCGTTTTAAACACTAGATTAAAGTGAAAAAAGTTAATTTATCAGCCATAATTAATCAATAAATTTAATTAAAATATATATTACACTACAAATAATTTTACATTTAGAACTATTAAACTAAATATTTCTCTTATTTTAATTTCAACCCCGCTAAACCTGCTAAAGCATTGTTTTCTAATTTTTCTTGTTTCATGTATTTTTTCATATCTACACGACTTGCTTTGTCTTTTTTACTAGATTTAATTCGTTTATCTACTTCTTTTTGTTTCAAAGAATTACCACATTGACAACGATAAGTAGCATTTTCTCCATTACCAAATAATGTCATTTTCTTATGACAATTGTCACAACGAAGATTTGTTAATCTACTAATAACCTTACGATTACGACATGATGGACTAGAACATTTTAGCATCTTTGTACCTTTTTTATCTACTTCGAGCATGAAACTACCACACTCTTCACATTTCTTACCACTAATGTTATCATGCTTAAATCTGTCTTCACTATCTTTAATTTCTGCAATACATGATTTAGTATAGTCTTTTACATCATTCAAGAACTTATCTTTTGAAAGTTTGTTTTTAGCTATATTATCTAATTGTTTCTCCCAAACCGCTGTTAAAGACGGGCTCTTAAGATTTTTAGGTACTAAGTTTAAAAGTTGTTTCGCTTTATTAGTAGTTTTGATTCGACCATTATCTAAAACTAAGTAATCATTCGTAAATAATTTTTCTAATATATCTGCACGTGTTGCTACAGTACCAATACCGTTAGTCTCTTTAAGAATTTTTCTTTCATTCTCATCATCTACAAACTCAAATGGATTCTCCATAGCATAAATTAGCGTACCTTCAGTATAGTAACTAGGTGGAGTTGTTTGTTTTTTATTATAAACTAATGATTCTAGTTTATGATTATTATTTTGAAGGTTAATAGTTTTATCTTGTAATTCTTCTCTACTTAATTCTTTATATCCTTCTTGAATTACTTTTAATCCCTTTCAGAAAATACTTTATTATCAATATTAAACGAATAAGTAGTTTCTTCGTATTTATACTCAGGTAATAAATTCTCTAAAAATCTCTTCGCTACTAAATTATATATTTTAGTCTCCATATCTGACATCGACATGTAATTAGGTCTTTGCTCAGTTGGAATAATAGCATGATGATCACTAACTTTTGCATTATTAAAAATTTTCTTAGTATTATAGTCTTTTACTTTAAGTAATTTTGCTATAGTTTCTTTAAAATCTCCGCCAATTGCTTGAATACGATCTTTTAAAGTGTTCTTCATATCACTAGTTAAATATCTACTATCCGTTCTTGGATATGTTAATACCTTATGTCTTTCATACAGACTTTGAACAATATTTAACGTTTGTTTCGGTGACATACCGAACAGCGCACTAGCTGTTTGTTGAATATCAGTTAAATTGTATAAAGGTTTTGCTGATGAAGTTTTAGCTTTTTTCTGAACTTCATTAAACTTAATTTCTTTATTAATATTCTTTTTAATAAACTGTTCCGCTTTTTCTAGATTAAACTCACTATTACCACAACTGAATTTCACACCATCGATTTGAGCTTCAAAAGTATAATAGTCTTTTGGTTTAAACTGTTTAATTTTTTCTTCCCTCTCAAAAACCATCTGCAATGTTGGAGTCTGAACACGACCACAGTTAAGTGAGGCATTGTACTTTAATGTTAATGCCCTTGAAGCATTTATTCCGACTAGCCAGTCCGCATTAGCACGTGCTATACCTGAATGATATAATCCTAGGTATTCTTTCCCGTCTTTTAGATTTCTAAATCCGTCTTTAATCGCCTTATCTGTTACAGAAGAAATCCATAGTCTTTTTTAAATTTTTTATTGCATTTCGCCTTATCAATAATATAACGAGCAACAAGTTCTCCTTCACGACCTGCATCAGTCGCAATGATAACTTCATTAACATCTTTCCTGTTCAAAGCATTTTCTACTACTTTATACTGTTTAAAAGTTTTCTTAATTATTTCTGTCTTCATAAACTTTGGAATCATCGGTAAATTTTCTAAACTCACATTGTTAAATTCCTTATATTTATCAGGAGTTTGAAGGGTGATTATATGACCTAATGCCCAAGTAACTACATACTTATCCCCTTCAAGACAACCATTTTTATTATTTTTCGCACCAAGATTCCTCGCAATATCACGAGCAACCGAAGGCTTTTCACAAAGTACTACACTTTTCATCAATAAATTCCTCACATATATATTCTTTACTTCATTAATTATTATAATAGAATTCATCTAAAATAACTAGTAGGACATATAATCACTATCAATTTCTTTATACTTTAGTTGTAAAACTATCCACTTATATATTATAATTTTATTAGAGAAAAAGGAGGACTATTCTATGAAACTTTATTTAGCTGGAGCATTATTAACGAAGCTGAAGTAGCTCAACGTTTAAAAGAAGGAAAATTATTAAAAGAAAAATTTGGAGAAAGATTATCAGTTTTTAATCCAATAGAACAGCCTTTTAATGAAGACAAACAAACTCTACCTACACCCCAAGATATTTTTAATGGCGACACAGAAGCTGTTAAAAACTGTGATATTTTCTTAGCTGATATTACAAACGAAGATAGTGGTGTAATGGTCGAGTTAGGGATTGCAATTGCACTTAAGAAAAAAATTATCGCTATAAATTCAGATATTCGATTAAAATCAGCAAACAAATACGATATTCCAAGTTATGCAATGAATCATTATGTTCTAGGTGGTATTTTAAAACACGGAACTCTTGTTTATAGCTTTGAAGAAGCACTAAATGAACTTGACAAACTATTTTGTTTAAAAAATCACTTATAATTAATAAAATAAGCGAGATTAACTTAAGAATTTTGATTTAAAATAATCAATTTCTAAAGCTAATCTCGCTTTTTACTTATTTAACTTTTAACTTTTTATCTTTCAACTCTAATACTACATCAGCAGCACTCGCTAATTGATTACTATGAGTAACTACGATAACACATTTATTATTTTCTACAGCTACCTTTTTCAATATTTCGATTATCTCTTCGGCAGTACTTTCGTCTAAGTTACCTGTTGGTTCATCAGCTAAAATTATAGGTGCTTCAGATACTAATGCTCTTGCAATAGCTACACGTTGTTGCTGCCCTCCAGAAAGCTTCATAACATTTCGATTAACATGTTCTTCTTCTAATCCAAGTTTTAATAAAATATCCTTATTTGCATTTTTAGAAACTAGTTTCAGATTTTCTAGAGGAGTCAGATAATCAATTAAGTTATAATTTTGAAACACTAGAGAAATATCTTTACGTCTATGTTCACTAAATCCTATTTTTTCAATATTAGTATTATTGAATAATATCTCTCCACTTGAAGGACTATCTAATCCAGCTAATAACGATAGTAAAGTTGATTTCCCAGCTCCTGACTTACCTACTATCGCATAAAACTTTCCTACTTCAAAATTATAAGTAATTCCACTTAAAATTTTTGACTTACTATTATCATATAAGTAACTTACATTTTTCAATTTAAAAATTGACATTTCTTATTCCTCACTAATTAATATTCGTTAAAATTTTCTTCGGTTTCATCTTCAAGATTGGCAATAACGCCACAACTACCGAAATAATCACTATAGTTGTCATTACTATAACTAGATTAACAATATCTATTCCATTAACAGATATCTTCATTAATTCATCAGCTATTGATTTTGGTAGTTCCTCAGAAAAAATGCTTCCTACATTGCTCGCTAAATACTTGATAGTCGCTATCTCTATACCAAGTGCAATCATTAGACCAACTATTGTTACCAATAATACCTCAACTATAAATTGTAACACCAGATTTACCTTACTAGTTCCTAACGACAATAAAATTCCAATTTCGTAAGTTCTTTCACGAACCCAAAACATTAATATTAATGACAGTATAACTACTCCAACTACAACACTACCTATTCTTATCATATTAGTTATTTTTGTTATACTCTCTACTGATGATGTAACTAGGTCATAATTTTTATTTGATTTAGAGAGCATTAAGTTATTTATTCCTAAATTCTCAACAGCTTTAATTACATCATCTAATTTAGTCGGATCTTCAACTCCATATTCTACTGAAGTTACTTTATTATTAGCTATTAAATTTGATAATTCTTGACTTGATTCATAATCGGTATACACTGTATTTTCAATAAAATCTGAGCTTAAGCCATTAAAGGTATTAGTCTTATCACCAGAGTAGATTCCAACAATTTCTAACTCTAATGTTTCACCTTCTTGTGATAATTTAATTTTATCACCCAAATTAACATTATTTAATTCGGCAAATTTTTCGTGAATCATGATTTTATTCTTATCATTTTCTTCAATATGTCTTCCCTTTTCCAATTTTAAAACTTCACTCTTAAAATCAATATTACTTTTAGAAGCGGTAATACCATTCATCATTACTAAATTACTTTTATTTTTTATTTCATCGTTTAAAGTAATATTTTGATTTTCTTGAACTACCTTTTTTCCTTCAACAACAACTGGTTTAGAAAAAATATAATTTTTCGTAGTTATTTCTTTTAATTCTTCAATTTTTTTCAAAGTATCCTTTTCTATTTCTTTATTGGATTTATCAGCACTTTCAATATTAAATCCAAAGTTAACATCTTTATATAAATTTTTAGAAATGTTATTTACTGTAGTATTCAAAACACTACCACTTAATAAGAAAAATGATATTAGTGTCACTATTAAAAACAAAATACTACTTCTAACTTTTTTTTCTAACAATATAAAGATATGCCCTATTAAAAAATACTCATCGGTTTCTCCTTACATTAATTAATATCAGATAATAAATCTTTAGGTTTTCTATATGCTAATCTGCTAGATGCAATTCCTACAGCAATGACAATTATTGCTACACCAACAAGTACCACTGTTAGCATATTATCCATACTAACACTTACATCTAAGGCTGTAATAATTTTATTTGCGCCCTCTACTTCAGCATTAGCCCCTAGATTAACTCCATTAGCTTGATTTGAAATAGTTTTACTTACAGATTTAATAGATTGTTGAAGTATCTGATTTCCGATATTTTGACTAATTGCACTTCCTACGAAATATGAAGCTATAAAGCTAGGAATACTAATTAATAGAACTTCTAGAATAAATTGTCCTATGATGCTCGCTTTAGTCATACCAATCGCTAAACTTACACCGATTTCTTTTCTTCTACTATTTATCCATAAGAATAATATTAGCGATAGAATCACTATACTAAAGACTATTGTACTTATGAATACACCATTAGTTAAACTATAAATTGTATCCAATGATTGTTGAAGAGCTGGGAAGTTCTGATTACTCTTAACTAACATATATTGTTTCCAATTAATAGGAAGCTTTTTTAGCATCACTTATAATACTATCAACTTTATCTTTTCCATCGACAAGGAATGTCGCATCTTGATAAATTTCTTTTCCATCTTCATAGTTGTATAAAGTTTTCGTTGTTTGCGTATCTGCTATAAAAATATTATCATACAGTTCCATATGACTAGAAGTTGCACCTTTATTCTGTCCTCCAAAAATACC
>CAKMQO010000117.1 GCA_927911695.1 uncultured Gemella sp.
ATATCCTTACTAATCCCTATAGTTTTGTGATTTTGAACTTACTAGTTCTAATTGTAGCATTTTTTATGTTTATTGAGTTTTCTATATTGACCTTTACCATTTACGGTCAATTAACAGAAAAGCAATACTCTTTTCGAAGTATATTAGATAATGCGTGGAATAAGACAAAGAATCTTGCAGGGTTTCAAACCTTATTTTTTATATTCTACTTTTTAATAACCATACCTACGATAAATCTTGGGGTAAAATCTGTTCTTGCAAAGAATTTATTTATACCAAAATTTATAAGTAGTGAAATTATGAAGACTAACAGTGGGCTTATTATATGGGGCTTAATTATGATAGTTTTTGCTTATCTGAATCTTAGACTAATCTTCACCCTTCCACTAACTGCTGTTGGAGATGAAAATATACTAGATAGTATTAAAAGAAGTTGGGAACTTACAAAAACTGGCAAAAGAAAACTTGTCTTCACTATACTATTATTTGAAATAATATATTTATTAATTGCCGCAGTTTTAACTGGTATAATTACATACATTTGTATCTATTTTGATAATGACGGTAATAATCCAATTATACAGACACTATTTTTCTCTTCGGTAAGTGGAATTATCTTCTTTTTAGGTGTAATTTCTAAAATAACGGTTATAACTTCATTAATAACTGTTCTAATAGATCATAATGAAATATCCGAAAAACTTGTTAATAATCTTAATGAAAATAAGAAAAAATCAAGGCTGGTAGTTACATTTACCACAGTAATTATAGTTGTTGCGGTTCTTATAAATGGTTTTAATATATATGGAAATGGAGTTAATAAAAATATTAAGACTATTGCTCACCGTGGATATGTTGCTAAAGGTGTAGAGAATTCAATTGAAGCACTTGAAGGGGCAGCTGAAGTTGGTGCCGATTACGTTGAATTTGATATTATTCTAACAAAAGACAATAAATTTGTAGTAATGCATGATTTTAATTTGAAAAGACTTGTAGGATTGAATAAACGTGTTCAAGATATGAATTTTGATGAAGTAGTAGGTTTAACAATTAAACAAGGTGATTTTACTAGTAAAATTCCATCGTTAGAAGAATTTGTAAATAAAGCGAAAGAATTAAATATGAATCTTGTAATCGAACTTAAACCTCATGGAGCAGAACCACCTAATTATATCGACATATTAATTGATGAAGTTAAGAGATTAAAACTTGAAAATTATAAATTTATGTCACTAAACTCTAAAGTTATAGAAAAACTAGAAACAAAAGTACCAAACTTGGAAACAGGTTATGTTATTCCTCTTCAATTCGGAAATTTTCATCATAGTAACGTTGACTTTTTTGTAATAGAAGACTTCTCTTATAGAGATCATCTAGTGGAGCAAGCTAGAAAAGAAAATAAACAAGTTTTTGTATGGACTATAAACAATCCAGCTTTAATCACTAAATATTTACAGAGTCCCGCAGATGGTATTATTACCGATGAACCTGAACTTGTTAAAGAAGAGAAAGACATTTTAGAAAATAATTATTCCTATTACGATAAAATATTACGACTAATCAATATATAATAACAAACACGACTGAAATTATCATAACATTTCAGTCGTGTTTATTTATATCTTAGAATAAGTATTTTTTACAAGTTCTATATATTTTTTTCTATCTACTAATTTTGGAATTATTATTTTCTTATCGTCATAATTTACTTTTTTCATATAGCCAAACTCTAAATATTCTCTGTTAATTTCTACTTGATGCTCTTCATCCTCGAAAATTTCAGGGTTAGTGACATAAACCGCAGTTAATAAATCCCAAATTATTATATAATCAATATTATAGTCTTGACTATGATATTCTATCCATTGTTTACATTCTTCATATAATTCTACACTATAGCCTTTAAAAGATGAAATTATACTCTTAACTTCATCTAAAAATAATTTAGACTCTAAACAAGTATTTCCCGTTAAGATAACTGGACTCTTCACGTTTGAAAGAACCTTAAATGAACTATTATGGGATACTGATAAATTTAATTCATTCATTACCTTTCCATTTATTATTAATGGTTCAGTAATACCTCCCATAATTACAATATTTTTTATTCTCTCAACTACTTTATTATCCAAAAGATAAGCATCAGCAATATTTTTTAAAGATCCAGTTGCCAAAATTGTAACTTCATTTGGATATTTTTTCGTTTCTTCTACAATATACTTTGCTGCAGAATTTTCTAAAAAATTCTCCTCATTTTTATTCCCAAAATAAACTGGAACATCTATATTAAACTTAGAAACTAATACCTTTGTGCTTTCTATTACCTTGTCTAAAATATCATTCCCAAAAGTAAGTGAAACGCCTAATAAATCAACATTAGGATTTTTATAAAGATACAGCAAAGTTAATCCATCATCAATATCTCTATAGTTAATTCCCATGGTATTATCACAATCATAAATTACTTTCATTAAAGACTCTCTCCTTGTTTAAACTCAATGTATTTCGCTTCTAAATATTCCGCTTCAGATAAATCATGAGTAACAAAGATTATTGAGGTATTATATTTCTCTCTTATAATCTTCACTAAATTCATTATCTCTAATTTAATCTCTTTATCTAATCCAGTAAAAGGTTCATCTAGCAATAACAATTTCGGTTTCGATATAACCGCTCGTGCTAAAGCAACTCTCCTTTGCTGTCCTCCTGATAATTCTTTAGGATACTTATTTAACTTATCTTGTAAATGAATATCCTTCGCAACTTCCTCTACCATTTTTTTAATTTCATGTTTAGGATACTTTTTCATTTTAAGTGAGAATTCAATATTTTCGAAAAATTGTCATATGTGGAAATAATAAATTATCTTGGAACATTAGAACAATATCCCTTTTATTTACAGGAATGTTATTTACATTAACTCCATCCAAAAGTACATCTCCACTATAGTCCGTCTCTAATCCATTTATTATTTTTAGCAAGGTTGATTTACCACAACCGGATGGACCAATCATAGCTATAATCTCTTCTTTATTCATCACAAAATTGTAATTGTCAAAAATCACCTTATCCTTATATGAAAAACTTATATTTTTTAAAGTTAAAATTTCCATTTTTTCTCCTTATATATCCAACTTATCACGGATCTAAACACCATAATTACAATCATACATGTTACTAAAAAGATTATTCCATAAATTGATGAAATATGTCTATCTTTAGCATAAATATAAGGGAACATAATTAAGGTATATATTTTAACACTACCCCCTCCTATTAAAGACACTACAAAATACTGGCTAATAGATACTAAAAATACTAAAGTAGACGTTATTACCAGACCTGGTGATATAAGTGGAAGTGTAATTTTTCTAAATGTCATGAAACTACTAGCACCTAAGCTTCTTGCTTGTTTTTCTATATCATCCCCTACAATTTTTTATTATAGGTTCAAGTCCTAAAACGGCATAAGGTATACATACAAATAATTCTAACAAAATTACTCCAATTACATTGTTTGCTATACCTAACTTGATAAATGATAGGTGAATACCCATCGATATTGAAGTCATAGGAATTAAAAATGGTATTATCAATATAAACCTAATAATTCCCTTATATTTAATCTCGTATAATGCTAAAGCCTTTGCTATTGGATAAGCAATGACTACACTAAAAAATGTTACTGTTATCGAAAGTAATACACTAAACCCAAGAATAGATAATTCTTTTTGACTTAATGCCGTATCCCACATCCTAAATGAAATTTCACTAGGAAAAATATTAGGGTAATTCCAATTTTCAACAAATGCCCATGCTACAAATTGTAACAATAATATTGAAAAAAATATAATTATACTACCTTCTAAAATCTTTTTAATCATTGATTTCACCAACTTTAACCATTTTTTTAAATATAAATATCATTGCGATTGTTGAAATAATACCAATACCAAAAATTACCATATTATATGCCATCGCTTCCGGTCTATCGCTCAATAACGGATTAGTATATGCATTATAACTCAGTGTTGCTAGTGACTTAGGAGAACTAGGACCTAATAGTTGTGGTACTTCATAAGCACCAAATGCATATATAAAAACAATAATGAACATATAAAATATATTTGGTAACATTAATGGCAATGTTATCTTCTTAAAGACATTAAATTTAGATGCACCTAGACTTCTAGCCTGTTTGTAATAATCACTATTTATTCTTCTCAGTACAGCAACTAATGTTACAGTAACAAACGGTATTTCTTTTATCAAATAACATATTATTATTCCAATAGAATTTTCAGAAAATAATAACATTGGAAAACTTTCCTGACTATTCAATAACCCCATACTATACACTAATCTAGAAACCAAGCCTGTTTGTGATAATAATTGAATAACGACTAATGCAAATATCATATGAGGTACAACAATTGGGATATTCATTATTCTTTCAGCTAATTTACTGTTATATTTATTAATAATTATCGATAGTAATATTCCTATTATTATAGATAAAATAGCTGATACAAAAGAATATATAAAAGTAAATTTAATACTCAGTAAAAAGGTTTTGGATTGCAATATTTTTTTATAAAAATCTAACGTTATATCTGTCATGCCTATTTCAGGGAAATACCCTAAACTTTGACTTATTCCTGTATATAACGATAATAATAATATGGATAAAATTATAGTTATGGCAGGAATTACCATAACTATAATTTTTGTTTTTTTATTTAGCATTTAAAACTTCTTCTTCCCAAATTTTTTCAAAGATTGGAACTAGTTTTGCAGGCATTTCTGGAATACGTTTTTTAACTAATTCACTTTGTGGTAAAGTAGCGACACCTAGTTTAATTCCATCTAATTGGCTCTTTTCTGCACTGCTCAATTTATTAATATCGAATACAGGCATATCTCCCCATACAGATGGGTTGTATTTAGATAATTGTGCTTCAGCAGAAATAATTTGGTTAGCAACTAACATTGCACCAGCTTTATTCTTAGAATTTTTAGCTATTGCAACAAAGTGCGTATTTCCAATAGTTCCTTTATCAAATAAGAATGTTTTAGTTGATTTAGGGAAAGTTCCTTTTTCAATGTTTGCAGACGCTGAATTAGGATTGTAACTCATTGTAAAGTCAACTTCACCATCTTTAAACATATTATCTAAAGCAGGAGTATCAGCTGGATATGTTTTACCTTGATTCCATAAATATGGTTTGATTTCTTTTAAATAATCCATCGCTGGTTTAACAGCTTTTTTAACTGTTTCATAATCAGCTTCCATAGTCATAAATTGTTCATAACCTACTGTATTTGAAATTACATTTCTTACAAATGCTGAAGATGTAAAATCAGGCATAGCTGCATATGTGAATCTTCCTGGATGAGCTTTAACATACTCTTTTAATTTTTCTAAACTTGTAGGAGCTTCTTTCACTTTGTCTGAATTATAAATCATAACAAATTGTGCTTTACCATAAGGAACTTCATAAAATTCTGTTGGATAACCAAAATCGCTTTTAACATCATTTGAGTTTGCATCAATATATTTTTCGAAGTTAGGTAATTTATTAGCAAATGGTCCAAATAATAAATTATTCTTTTTAGCAGTGTAGAAGTTTTCACCGTTAATCCAAATTAAATCAACGCTTCCGTCATCTTTTTTACCTGCTTTATCTTCGTTAATCATAAGATTCAACACTTCATCGATGTTCATTCCAACACGATTAACTTTAATATCATAATTCTTTTGTACCATTGGAGCAAGTTCTTTATCTACCCAGTTATTAGTCAGTTCACTTCCTCCATAACCGTAGAAGTTTACTGTAGTTCCTTTTGATTTTTCTTTTAATTGATCAAAGCTTAAATCTTGAACCTGAGTAGATTCTGTACTTTGTTTGCTAGTTGGCGAACAAGCAGTTATCCCTAGAACAACTAATACCGCTGTAAGCAATATAGCAACATACTTAAATATTCTTTTCATAATATATTATTCCTTTCTTATTTTGTTGAGAAAACATTTTCTTTTCTCGTACAATTATATGGTACAATAAACAATCTAATTTTACAATATGTAAATAAAGTAATTAAAAAGACCTAAAAGTATATATTTTCCTACTTTTTAGCTATTTTAATGATTTTTATTATTCTTTCTCAGCAATATTTCACTATTATTTATATATTTTAGAATATAAATAATTTTTCTAAGATTAGCTAATTAACCACCTAAAAAAATAATATTATTATTTTTTATTTAATTATCATTTTATAAAGCGTTTTCTTAGATAACTTCTGTTTTCTATAAAAAAAATATTTAATTTATGAATTTTTTTAAAAATAAATTCTCATTGAATTTTTTATATTTATACAATATACTTGTATATGTAGATAACAAAAGGAGCTATATATATTATGAAAAATAAAAAACTTGTTATGTCTATTTCTTCAGTATTAGCTACAGTTGTTCTTGCAACTGGATGCGCACAAAAAAACTGAAGAAAAAAAAGAAGAAAATAAGAGTGGAGATAATAAAAATAACTCTTACTTATGATCAACTTAGATCAAGAGAAAATACAATGGGATCACTATGGTATCAAAATGCTGCTGAAGTAGATGCATTATACCAACAAGGTTATAACGTTGCTACTAATAAATTAAAAGAATTATTAAAACAGCCTACTGATAAACCTTATTCTATCGTATTAGATATTGATGAAACAGTATTAAGCAACATTCCATTCCAAGTAAAAATGATTAAAGATGGAACTGCATTTAATCCTAAATTATGGGATGAATGGGTTCAAAAAGCAGAAGCGACACCTGTAGCTGGAGCTAAAGAATTCTTACAATTTGCAGATAAAAACAAAGTTCAAATCTACTACATCTCAGATAGAACAGATGCTCAAGTAGATGCGACTATTAAAAACCTTGAAGCACAAGGACTACCTGTTCAAGGACGCGATCACCTAATGTTCAAAAAAGAAGGTGATAAATCTAAAGAAGGACGTCGTCAAGAAGTTTTAAAACACACTAACCTTGTTATGTTATTTGGGGATAACTTAGTTGACTTCGCTGAATTCTCAACTAAATCAGAAGAGGACAGAGATAAAATGTTCGAACAATTAAAAGCTGAATTTGGTGATAAATTCATCATCTTCCCTAACCCTATGTACGGATCATGGGAATCTGCAGTATACAAAGGTGAGAAAAAAGACGGTAAAGGACAATCTGAAGCTCGTATGAACGCCTTAAAAGGATACTAATTTAAGAACAATAACAAATTAATTTAAATAAAAAATATAAGTGACTTAAGATATGATTATAAAAAAATATTATTAAGTCACTTATATTTTTTTGTATTTTAGGAAATTATTTACTTGATTGATACTCACTATCGGAGTATAATCGTAGTTAGGAAGCTTTTTCAAGCTTCAATCATTTATTTAAATATTTATTTTAAAATAGGAGTTAAAAATGAAAAAAAAATAATATTAAATACGTTCTTATACCCGCATTTGCAGCTGCAGCGCTATTCCCTGTTTTAGCTAACGATAATCAAGCAAAAGCTAATGAGGACAAATCTGCTACACCTTCAACTATTAGTAAACCAGAAACTACTGGTGCAAAACCTGCTAGTGTTCCTACTACTAATAATGTTGCAGAAACAACACCTACTACTTCTGCTAGTCCAGCTAACAGTGTAAAACCGGACCCAGCAGTTAATATTGAATCATCTAATAGTGCAAGTGTTATTAATAACGAAACTGTTAAAACAAAAGCACCATTAACTGTAGCTGAATATAAGCAAAAAAGTGCTTTAGAACTTGCTCAATTAATTCGTGAGAAAAAGTTACTAGTACAGAACTTGTTGACTTAGCTTATAAAGTTATTGCAGAAGAAAATCCTAAATTAAATGCTGTACTAACAACAGAAAATGGGAAAATTCCAAAAGCTATTGTTGATGAAGCATATAGAACAGCTAAAGAAATTGATAATCGTATTAGCGCTGGTAAACTAGCTGCTAATCCTGTAGATTGGAAAGAACAACCTTTCTTAGGTGTTCCAACTTTAATCAAAGGTCTTGATGAATTAAAAAATGGTGATTATACTAAAGGAGTATATCTAAATAAAGGAAAAATAGCAGATAAGAGTGGTCCTGTAGCCACAGAATTTGCTAAATTAGGTTTTGTTATCCTTGGACAAACTAACACTCCTGAACTTGGTACTAGAAATATTACTGATTCAAAATTATTTGGACCTGCTGGTAATCCATGGGATCCTAGCCGTAATACTGGAGGATCTTCAGGTGGTAGTGCTGGAGCCGTAGCTAGTGGTATGGTACCTATAGCTAGTGGTAGTGATGCTGGAGGATCTATCCGTATTCCTTCTTCATGGACTGGTCTTATCGGTTTAAAACCAACTGGACATGTGGTTAAATTCCCTCTAGTAAAAAACTATCGAAGATGCTAAAGCATTCTTTAATAAAACTAAGATTAGCAAACCTGATACATTAATCGAACCACCTAAAGACATTAAAAAAATTAAAAATTGCATATACTCTAAAAACTCCACTTAAAGATCTTGAATTAAGTGAAGTTGGTAAAAAAGCTATTTTACAAACAGTTGACTTCCTAAGAAAAGAAGGATTTACTGTTGAAGAGGTTAAAGAATTCCCTATCGATGGATACGAAGGAATTAAAACATATACTGTAGGTGCTATTGGTGAAGAAGGTTATGTTGCCGCTGTTAAAAATGTAACAGAACAAAACAAACGTCAACTAGATCCTGCGACTTTTGCATTAGGAACATCTTCTTATATGGGGCCAAATGCTAACACTGATATTTCTTCAGTAAAACCATTATCTACATTTATAGATCAAATGAATGCATTTTATAAAAAATATGATCTATTCTTAGTGCCAACTAACGCGGTTACCGCTCCATCAAATGACAAA
Organism: uncultured Gemella sp.; assembly: GCA_927911695.1. Lineage (GTDB taxonomy): Bacteria > Bacillota > Bacilli > Staphylococcales > Gemellaceae > Gemella. The sequence continues at coordinate 8,964 of CAKMQO010000117.1, forward strand.
AAGGTTGATCCTTATGTAGATCCAGAAGTTGAAGAACAACTATATAATATTAACAAAATTAAAGATCCAAAAGAAAGATTTAATTTATTAACTAAACAATGGTTACCGATGACAAGACGTTCTCCATATACTTGGGTATTTAATTTATCTGGAAATCCAGCAATCTCTTTACCTACATATCTAAGTGATAAAAATCTACCATTTGGAGTTATGTTCGCTGCTAAAAATAACTCTGAGAAAATTCTTTTAGAAATTGGTCAATACTTCCAAGATAAACACCAATTCAAAATGAATCCTGCTATTAGAAATACAAATGTTTCAGAAAATGGAAATAAAATCGGAATAAATGAAGACGGAACTAAATTTGAATACGCAGTTCCAACTTATGCACCTTCTGTTGCAGTAATTACCAACTTTAAATATCAACAATGGTACTGCTACTATTCCAAGTAAATCTGAAAATTCAAAAACTACTTCTGTTAAAGAAGATAATAAGGTATTGAAAACAAATAAATTAAATTCAATTTCTAAAACTCTTCCAAATACAGGAGAAAGCACAAACAACTTCCTATCAGCAATTGGACTTTCATTCCTTGCTTTAATAGGACTATTAAAACGCAAAAAAAATAATTAGTATTTAAGTAAGTATATATAAATACGGTTAACTCCTATAGTTAACCGTATTTATTTTATTTTCAAAAAATATTTTTCTCTATCCTTAACTACTATTCTATCTCTATGAAAAACCATTTTAATATTTTTTTCATTTTCATCTAACTATTTTCTTGATTGATAATCAGTATCGGAGTATAATTGTATGTGGAAAGCTTTTTCAAGGTTTTAACAATTATTTAAAATAGGAGCTAAAAATGAAAAAAAACAAAATTAAATATGTACTTATACCTGCCTTTGCAGCTGCAACATTATTTCCAGTAATAGCTAACGATAATCAAGCTAAGGCAAGTGATGATAAAGTTACAACATCTTCTAACGTTACTACTACTAATGAAAAACCAACTAGTGTTGATACTACTGCCAATAATGTAGTACCAACTGCTACTAATACTACAGCAAACGATGTAACAGCAAGTACTACTAATAGTGAACCTGAAAACAATAAAAATAATGAGCCTACTAATAGTACTGATGTTGAAAACAAAGAATCAACTAAACCAACTATACCTTTTACTGTAGCTGAATATAAACAAAAAAAGTGCTCTTGAACTTGCAAAACTAATTCGTGAGAAAAAAGTTACTAGTACAGAGCTTGTTGACTTAGCTTACAAAGTTATTTCAGAAGAAAATCCTAAGTTAAATGCTGTTCTTACTACAGAAAATGGAAAAATACCTAATGCTTTAGTAGATGAAGCATATAAAACTGCAAAAGAAATAGATGATAGAATTAAAGCAGGTAATCTTGCTGCGAATCCTATAAACTGGGAAGAACAACCATTCTTAGGTGTTCCAACACTTATTAAAGGATTAGATCCAGTAAAAGATGGTGATGCTTCAAATGGTGTCTATTTTAATAAGGGGAAAGTATCAAAATTTAGTGGAGCAGTTGCTAAAGAATTCGCTAAACTAGGTTTTGTTATACTTGGTCAAACTAACTACCCAGAACTAGGTACTAGAAATATCACAGATTCTAAATTATTTGGGCCCGCAGGTAATCCTTGGGATCCTAGTCGTAATACTGGAGGATCTTCAGGAGGAAGTGCTGGTGCTGTAGCCAGTGGTATGGTTTCAATAGCGAGCGGAAGTGATGCTGGGGGATCAATTCGTATTCCTGCTTCATGGACTGGATTGATTGGTCTAAAACCAACTGGACATGTAGTTAAATTCCCTCTAGTAAAAACAATTGAAGACGCCAAAACTTATTTTGATAAAACACAAATTAGTAAACCTAAAACGCTGGAAGAAGTTCCAACTGATTTGAAAAAATTAAAAATTGCTTATTCACTTAAAACACCATTAAAAGATGTTGAATTAAGTGAAGATGGTAAGAAAGCTGTTCTAAAAGCTGTAGATTTCCTAAGAAAACAAGGCTTCACAGTTGAAGAAGTAAATGAATTTCCTATTAATGGTTATGAAGGTATTAGAACATATACAATAGGTGCAATTGGTGGAGCATATACTGCCCCTTCAAAAACTGCCACGGAAGATAATAAGCGTGATTTAGATCCTGCTACCTATGCATTAGGAACATCTTCTTATAGGGGAAAAACTGCTAATACTGACGTAACTTCAGCTAAACCCGCCGCAGAATATATAAATCAAATGAACGAATTCTATAAAAAATATGATTTATTCTTAATGGCAACAAATGCTGTTACAGCACCTTCAAATGATAAAAAAGTAGATCCATATGTTGATCCTACGATTGAAGAAAAACTTTATAATATCAATAATATTAAAGATCCAAAAGAAAGATTCGATTTACTTGTAAAACAATGGGAACCTATGATGAGAAGAACTCCATTTACATGGTTATTCAATTTAACAGGAAATCCTGCTATCTCATTACCAGTTTACAAGAGTAAAAACAACCTACCTCTTGGGGTTATGTTTGCGGGAAGAAACAATTCAGAGAAGATTCTTCTTGAAATGGGACAATTATTCCAAAACAACAATCAATTCATATTGCACCCTAACGTGAGAAATACAGTGATACCAGAAAATGGTAACAAAGTTAGAGAAAATGAATATGGCACAAAATATGAATATTCAGTTCCTAGTGATGCTCTTGTTGCTGAAGCTCTTAAGCCTTTCACTGGTAAAGTAGATGGTCTTTCTGAAATGGTAATAAAGTTGTTGTTGATAAAGACGGGAATGTTTCTGAATTC
>CAKMQO010000118.1 GCA_927911695.1 uncultured Gemella sp.
GTGTTTTTACACTTACAACAATATTTTACAGAAAATCATGCAATTAAATTTGAAACAGAACTCAGAAGAAAATTACTTCAGAGTTACTTTGACTTAGGACCTGACTTTACATCAAGAGAAGGATCAGGAAAGCTAGTAACCCTAGCGATTGATGGAATAGGAAAAGTAAAACAGTATTTTGAATTAAATGTATCAAAACAAATCCGTGGAGCTATTATCCCAACCTTAGTAGTGATTTTTATATTCTATACAGATTATGTATCAGCTTTAATGATAATATCAGTAATACCAGTTATCGTTATTTTTATGATACTATTAGGAATTAACGCTAGAGATATGGCGAATAGACAGTATAAAAAATATAGAGCATTATCTAATAACTTTATTGATACAATTCGAGGAGTAGAGACCCTTAAATTTTTAGGGGTAAGTAAAAACTACTTACCTATTATGGAAAAGAAAAATAAAGAGTATCGCCAGAGTACTATGAAGACACTTAGTGTAGCATTTTTAAACAGCTTTGCACTTGATTTCTTAACAACAATCGCAATTGCTCTTTTAGCTGTTAGATTAGGAATTCTATTATTAGATGGAGATACGGTATTATTACCATCGCTTACTGTATTATTAATAGCTCCAGAATTTTTCCTACCAATGAAACAAGCTGCGACAGATTATCATGCAACGCTTGATGGTCAAATGGCTTATGAAGATATTAATCGAATGATAGTGGATAACGAGAAAAATAAATCTCAGAAATCTTCTATCGAGAGTGTAGAAAGTATAAAACTACAAAATGTAGGATTAATAAAAGATGACAAAAAAATTCTTGATAATATTACTTTATCGATAAACAAAGGTGAAAAGATTTGTCTTGTAGGACAAAGTGGAAGTGGAAAAACTTCATTAATCTCGTTATTATCTGGCTTTAATGAACAGAGTGAAGGTGAGATATTAATTAACGATGAAGTTACAAACTTAAAAAATGTCCACTGGTCAAATAATATCTCATATATTTCACAATTTCCTTATATTTTCCCAGATACAATTCGCAATAATATATTATTCTATTCTAATGAAAATATAAGTGAAGATCATTAAAAGAAATTAGTGAGTTAGTAGGTTTAGATAAATTCATATCTACATTACCACAAGGGTACGACACTAATATTGGAGAAGGTGGTCAAGAATTAAGTGGTGGTCAAGCGCAACGTATTGCTATCGCTAGAGCATTAATTAGTAATAGAGAAGTAATTATTTTAGATGAACCTACAAGTCACCTGGACATAGAAACAGAGTTTGAGATTAAAGAAAAACTACTAGAATTATTTAAAGGTAGAACTGTAATTATTGCTACACATAGACTACACTGGTTGAATAATGTAGATTATGTATTAAATCTAGAACAAGGAAAAGTTAGTGATTTCGAGAAAGTTGCCGAATTTAAAAATTCACCACGTTTCGAAGAATTGAAAGCTAATCTAGTAGGAGGTAGCTATAGTGAACAATAATTCAATAATAAGAAAAGAACTTAAAAAGAATAAAGGTGTAATGAGCGGAGTAGTCTTTTTAGGATTAATGTCTGTTATTAGTGGAGCAGCATTAATGTACGTATCAGGTTACTTAATAAGTAAAGCATCATTACAAATAGGAAATATCCTAATGCTACAGGTACCTACAGTATTAACAAGAACATTCTCGTTAGCACAATCTACATTTGCTTATATTCAAAGGCTAGTGAGTCACAATTTAGTTTTAGGAATAATAGAAAAAATGCGTAGTAGAGTATATAAAATATTAGAACCTAAAGCATTGAAATTGAAAAAAGAATATAAATCTGGAGATTTACTAGGTATTATTTCTGAAGATATTGAAAATATGCAAAATATCTATCTAAAAACAATATTCCCAAGTATTATTTCATTAGTATTATATGTAATTTTCATTACAGTAATGTTTGGGTATGATATGAATTATGCTCTATTAGCAACACTATTTGGAATTTTTATAATTTTTGTAGTACCATTCGCTTCACTTACAATTACTAGAAAAAACTTCCAAATTATGAAAGAAGCTAAATATAACCTATATCGTGATTTTACTAGTGCTATTTTTGGATTAAGTGATTGGATTTCTTCTAATAAAGTAAATGAATTCATGGATGACTACCAAGTTAAAGAACAAAAACTTTTAAAACGTGAAAGAAAAATTAAAACATTCGTTCACTTAAGAGAAAACTTTGTTAACCTACTTGCAGGTGCCACAGCTTTCTTAATGATTTATAGTTGTTGGAATATGACAGTTAACAATGTAATCGAAAATGTCTATATTGCATCATTCTGTATGATGGTGTTATCGGTTCTTAGTGTGGCTGTAATGACGAGTGAAGCAGTAGCTCACATTCCAGGATATGAAGTTTCAATAAATAGAGTAAAAGAATTTTTATGCTCAAGAAGATGATGAAAAAGTCGAAGTAACTGATGCAAAAAATTCTGAAGGAAATATTATTGATGTCAAAAACTTAACTTTTGAATATGAACAAGGCAAAACTATTTTAAATAATTTATCACTTTCTATTAAAAAAGGTGAGAAAGTAGCAATATTAGGAAGAAGTGGTGTAGGAAAATCTACATTGGTGAAATTATTAACAGGTACTTATACAGATTATCATGGTGAGATTATTGTTCTTGATAAAAAACCAACAGAAACAATGTTAGGTACAGAAATTTCACTTTTAAACCAAAAACCTTACCTATTTGATATGACGATTAGAGAAAATCTTAAACTTTCTCTTCTAGACACAGAATTAGAAGAAGCTGAAATTGAAGATAAAATTAATGATAGTTTAGAAAAAGCACAGCTAACTAAATTACTTCAAAGTTTACCAGAGGGAATAGATACAAATGTATTTGAAACTGGTAGTAGATTTTCAGGTGGAGAACGTCAACGTATAGCATTCGCTAGAAGTATAATTCAAATAATGAATTATTACTATTAGATGAGCCGACTGTAGGATTAGATCCAAAGACAGAACATGAACTGTTAACTACAATTTTTGAATCTAGTAAAGATAAAACAATTGTATGGATTACCCATCATTAAACTCTATCGAATATATGGATAGAATAATATTCATTAAAGATGGAGAAATAGAGATGGATGGGACTCATAGTGAACTTTACGCAACAAATGATAAGTATAAGAAATTGTATGATATGGATAATATAGCGTAATAGTATTTGCAAAACTTTACAAATATAGAGCAGTTACAGGAATAAGAAAAACGACTAACACAGGTAAAGAGAAACGAGTTAGACCTATAAATTTTGATTGAAAAATGCTATAATATAACTTGTATAAAAGTTTAAAGTATTTGGAGGTTTAGAATATGCAAGTAATTGCACTATTGAGAGGAGTAACACCGACAGGAAAAAAATAGAATACCTAAAAATGTCATTTTTGGTAGAGATACTTGAAAAGTAGGATTAAAAAAAGTAAAGACTTATATTCAAAGTGGTAATGTTATTTTGGAAACAGAGTTGTCAAAAGGGGAAACAGGAAAGTTAATTCATGACACAATAGCTAAAGAAATAGGAGCAGATTTAAGTGTCATTATAAAAGAAAAAAATCAATTACAGATAGCTATTGAGGAAAATCCGTTTAATGAAAATTATGATTTTTCAAGAATACATTTAGTATTCACTAACGATAGTATGGGAGAAGATGAACTAAAAAAAACTGGAAATAAAGACTTTGGAGATGAAAAGTTTATTATTGGTTCTGAATGTTTATATATGTATCTTCCAAGAGATGCAAGTCCCAAAAGATTGAATAATAATTATCTTGAAAAACAGCTTTCAATAACTATGACAACGAGGAAATTAAAATGTTGTTGAACATTTAGTCGAATTATGTAAGAAATAGGAATAAACACCAGCTTATTGAAGTAACAATTAAACATAACTAATACAAGAACAGTAAATCAAAAAAGGTTTACTGTTTTTTCTGGGTCTATAATAAATACGGTTGATAATAAATATTAGCCGTATTTATTATAGACCCAGAACCTTTGGGAGGGTGACTCGATAAAACTGATTTCTCAGAAATCACGATTTTTGAGTCACTCCATTTTTTTCTTAATATTTAGTAAAAGTTTAAAATATGTATATAAACAAATAATGATGTATGTTAGAATAATATGTAATAGTAATTATATCGACGTAGAAGGATAAGGCAGTGTCAAGATTTTTGTGTAAACATAATCTGAGGTTTTAAATAAAGTTAACTATTTATAATTTTATTAGTTCTTATGGCTTTTATTTCTTAGAGTTTAATAAGATTTTTCGAGAGATTTTGTCAAGAATTCAAAGAAGGCTTGCCCTTGTTCTTGACAAAATCATAGAAAAATCTAAACTCTAGAAGGGAATAAAAGCTAGTATATATATATTTCTTCTATCATATTCTCTAATTCTTCTTTCGCCATACTAAAGCCATAGTGCGATATACCTACATATTTTACGTTATATTCACATGCTGATACACAAACATATCTGTTTAGAGATTGTTCATTAGGGAATTGTTCTTTTTTCTTAATTCCTTTTTTTAGATGTTTATTATAATTTTCTATTATATTTGTTGTATGAATACTTCTTCTTATTGATTTAGATATGCAACATAATGAGCTTATGGAAAAAGCAAATGTAAGTAGGAGTACATTTTATAAATTAAAGAATGGTGAGAATGTAACTACCGATATTTTACTCAGAATTTGTGATACATTGGATTGCGACATATCAGAAATTATGGAGTGTATTAAAAATGATTGAAATAATAAATGGAGAATGCATAGAAGAATTGAGGAAGTTAGACTCATCTACAGTTGATTTAATTATTACAGATCCTCCCTATAATATTGCGAATTTCATGAACGGGAGAGATACAAATCTACAAAAAATGCGTTCTAATTTTTTTGGTGCTGCTGGTTGGGATGATTTAGATTTTAATGATTGGAAAGACCATATGAGATTGTTTTTAAAGAATCAAGTAGGATACTTAAGAATGGTGCTTCCATGATAGTTTTTTATGACAATATTAAGGGTTGAAACTCTTGTTGAAATAGCAAATAAATTTGGTTTTTATTATAAAACAACTGGAATTTGGCACAAAACAAATCCAATGCCTAGAAATATGAATTTACATTTTGTTAATTCAAATGAGTGCTGGATATATTTTACTTATAAAACAAAAACAGGAACATTCAATAATAAAGGTAAATTGGTTCTAGACTATATTGAAACATCTGTCACGACTGCTAGGGAAAAGAAATTAGGTAAACATCCAACACAAAAGCCAATTATATTATTCAAACATTTTATAAGATTGCTTTCAAATAAGGGCGATTTAGTAGTAGATCCATTTCTAGGAAGCGGTTCTTCTGCAATTGCAAGCTATAGATTAAATAGAAATTTTATCGGTGTTGAATTAGAAGAAAAATATGCTAAATTAGCGAATATGAGGGTAGAAGATGAAAAACAAGTTATTGATTTGTTTTCTGGAGTTGGTGGACTATCTAAAGGATTTTTCGACTCAGGATTTGAAATTGTCTTAGCAAATGAAGTTGACTATTCTATAGCTAATTCTTATAAAAAAAATTATCCTAAAGTGAAAATGATTAATGAAGATATTTCAAAATTAGATATTGATGATGTTTTTAATGAGTATAAAAATATAGACGTAATTGTTGGGGGACCAACTTGTCAAGGATTTTCTCAAAAAGGGAAAAGAAAAATAATGGATGATCCACGTAATTATTTATTTAAATATTTTTTTAAGGTAGTTAGTGTTGTTAGACCGAAGTATTTTGTGCTAGAAAATGTACCCAACATATTAACTGCAAATAACGGACATTTTAAAGACGAAATTTATAGCTTATGTTCCAGTAATGGTTACACGTTATGATGATACCCTAGTAAGGAAGATTATCCAGAATGTTAGTGTTTATGATGACCACTTTGTAATATACTTTAAATCTGGAATTGAAATGGAAGTATGATTTAATACTAATATAAACCGTCAATTAAGAGTTAGGTTCTCTTGATTGGCGGTTTTTGCATTGACTTTTACATGATTTATACATGTGATATTATCAAAAATGTTGTTTATAAGTTTATTGATAAGGAGTTGACCAAATGAGTGATGTAATAAGCTGTTAGATGAAGCTATTAAAGAAACCGAAAACTTGTACGAAGGAGAAGTCTTTATTTTTAAGTAATTGTTTAAAGGATATGTATAGAACAGGATACCGAGAAAGGACTGTACTAATGTCTTAGTAGATGTTTTTGAGATATTTTAAATAATATAAAAACACTTGAATAAATGCTCATATAACTATTGACACAAGAGAAAAATAATAATATAATAAATATACATCGTATGAATGATTATTCAAGTAATTAGATGAAATGATTTAAAAAGAGGTGATAATATGACTAAAAAAATTAATTCAATTGAAAGATGTGACTGCAATGTAATTCATGAGGATATTGTAAATCAAGTTAGAGATAAAATGCCTCAAGAAGAAAGCCTTTATGATCTAGCAGAATTATTTAAAGTATTTGGAGATTCAACACGAATCAGGATATTATGGGCTTTACATGAAGCTGAAATGTGTGTTTGTGATATCGCTGTATTACTTAACATGACACAATCAGCAATTTCCCATCAGCTGAGAGTCTTAAAACAAGCTAATTTAGTGAAAAACAGAAAAGAAGGCAAAGTAGTATATTATTCATTAGTTGATGATCATGTAAGAGAAATATTTGACCAAGGTCTAATTCATATCAACGAGAAGTAGTAATGCGGTAGAATAGAATATTTTTTGAAGATATTTGGGCATATATTTAAGTCTTCATTTCAAATGAGCAATGCTTCAAGAAAATTTGAAAAAGACTTGTAGTATTCAAAATAAAATTACAAATAATATTTAGGAGGATTTAATAATGAAAAAGAAATTTATACTTGAAGGTTTAGATTGTGCAAATTGCGCGGCAAAAATGGAAAAGGCTATTAATGAGCTTGATGGAGTGAAAGAAGCTACTGTTAACTTTATGACTACAAAACTCGTTATTGATGGTGAGGGTGAAAAAATGCCAACAATAATAGCAGAGGCCGAAAAAATAGTTAAAAAAATCGAACCCGATACAACTATGAAAAAGTCTTAAAGGAGGCTATTTAGTATGACAAAACGACTATGGCGAATAATTATTGGTGCAGCCGTGTTAGCTACAGCAGTATTGCTTAGTTTAAATAACGAATGGTTACAGATTGCTCTCTTTATAATAAGTTACATTATTGTAGGTGGAGATGTTGTAAAAAGAGCTGTAAAAAATATTTTTAAAGGTCAAGTTTTCGATGAAAATTTTTTAATGAGTATTGCAACAATTGGTGCATTTTTTATTGGTGAGTATCCTGAAGGTGTTGCAGTTATGCTGTTTTATCAAGTTGGAGAACTGTTTCAAAGCTATGCAGTTGGCAAGTCGAGAAAGTCAATTGCAAGCCTTATGGATATTCGACCAGATTATGCAAATGTTAAAAAAGGTGATGAACTTGTCAAAGTTGACCCAGATGAAGTACAAATTGGAGATATTATTGTAATTAAAGCAGGAGAAAAAATTCCTCTTGATGGCAAGGTAATTGAGGGAAGTTCAATGATTGATACATCGGCGCTAACAGGTGAATCTGTTCCTCGTGAAGTAGAAGTTGGAAGTGATATCCTAAGTGGGTGCATCAACATTAATGGGGTTATTACAGCAGAGGTTACCAAGGAATTTGGAGAATCTACTGTAAGTAAAATTCTTGATTTAGTTGAAAATGCAAGTAGTAAAAAATCCAATTCAGAACAATTTATTACGAAGTTTGCGAGATATTATACACCGGTTGTGGTTATAATTGCAGTTTTTCTAGCTATTATACCACCTCTTGTTATAGACGGGGCGACTTTTAGTGATTGGATATATAGAGCACTAGCATTCCTTGTGGTATCCTGTCCGTGTGCTTTAGTTATTTCAATTCCTTTGAGTTTCTTCGGTGGAATAGGTGGAGCCTCAAAAAAAGGTGTTTTAGTCAAGGGTAGTAATTATTTAGAGGCATTAGCAGAAACTGAAATTGTTGTTTTTGATAAAACTGGAACACTAACGAAAGGTGTATTTAATGTACAGGAAATTCATCCAGAAGGAGTTTCCAAAGAAGAGCTACTAGAATTAACTGCACATGCGGAAAGCTATTCCAATCATCCGATTTCACTTTCACTGAAACGTGCATATATCAAAGAAATAGACAATGGACGTATTTCAGATGTAGAAGAGATATCAGGTCATGGTGTTATTGCAACAGTAGATGGCAAAAAGGTTATGGTAGGAAATATCAAACTTATGAAAATGATGGATATCCCTTATTTCAAGGGAGAGCTGATCGGTACTATTGTACATGTTGCTGTTAATAACAAATATATAGGTTACATTGTAATTGCCGATGAGGTAAAGGAAGATTCAGCACAAGCAATCAAGGAACTTAAGGCAGCTAATATTAAACAAACAGTTATGTTGACAGGTGATAATAAAAGTATTGGTTCAAAAGTTGCTAAAGAGCTTGGTCTTGATAAGGTTTATGCAGAACTGTTGCCAGCAGACAAAGTTGAAAAACTAGAAGAATTATTTTCGCAAAAATCTAAAAAAGGTAAACTTGCCTTTGTTGGTGACGGAATCAATGATGCACCTGTATTAGCTCGTGCAGACATTGGAATAGCAATGGGTGGTTTAGGTTCTGATGCGGCCATTGAAGCTGCTGATGTTGTAATTATGACTGATGAGCCATCGAAAATTGCTACTACAATGAAGATTTCTAAAAAGACACTAAAAATTGCACATCAAAACATAGTATTTGCAATTGGAATAAAAATAATTGTTCTTATTTTGAGTGCTTTTGGAATAACTACTATGTGGGCAGCTATATTTGCAGATGTAGGTGTAACTATCATTGCAGTATTAAATGCTTTTAGAGCTTTGAATGTAAAGAATCTATAAACTATTTTTCCTATTCACCCCTTGAATGATACCGATAATTGACGATACAATCAAGGGGTATTTTTTAATTTAAAAACTATAAATGAAAATTGGTTGGGATTTACCTTGAATTAAATGTTTTTAAAGATATGGAGGTTATGTAATTGAAAGTTATTGATGAATGTTGCTGTGAATGTATCACACAAAATTTAAATAGAACAAAGGAGAGTTGCCCTGTCTGTAATAATGAAGGAGTAACAGTTAGTAGGATAACCGTTGAACACTTGGTGACAGATGATTATCGTAATGCCGTTGATGGAGATCAATATAAGATATGCATGAATGAGGACTACGACGTATTTACTATAACTTAGATAAAGAAATAAAATTCTTAAAAGACCAAGTTAGGGTTCCTATCTGGTTTAAGAAAGATGCAGATCCTAAGTATGCTTATTATTGCAGCAAAGTCACAGAAGATCAGGTAATTGAAGCAGTTGTAAAGCATGGTGCGAAAACCGTTAAAGAAGCAAATGCCATAACTGGAGCAATGAAAAATTCGCTTTGTAAGGAAAACAATCCTTTGGGGGTATGTTGTCATAAGATTATTCAGGAAGCCATTGATATGGGATTAACCATGAAATGATTTGAGTTGATATGTTCTCACGAACAGACAAAACCGTTGATATCTTCCCACAAACGAGAGCCAATGTTGGATATGTTTCCGACTACGAGTGTGGATATGTTCCCCTTAACCATAGGGGTTGAGAGGAGTAACACCGACAGGAAAAAATAGAATACCTAAAATGTCATTTTTGATAGAGATACTTGAAAAAGTAGGACTAAAAAAGTAAAGACTTATATTCAAAGTGGTAATGTTATTATGAAAGAGAGTTGTCAAAGGGGAACAGGAAAGTT
>CAKMQO010000119.1 GCA_927911695.1 uncultured Gemella sp.
GTTGTATTTTCATTAACTGGAAATTGCAAGAGATTTGTAGACATGTGTAAAATCCCAGAAGAGGATGTTATTGACCTATTTGATATTGATTATGAAGTTGATTTTGATTTATATTTTAATAACACCAACGATAGGTTTCGGACAAGTCCCTGAAGGGGTAGCAGAGTTTTTAGAAACTAACCATAAGCACTTAAAAGGAGTAGTAGGTAGTGGAAATAAAAACTGGGGTAATAGATTTGCTAAAGCTTCAGAAACTATTAGTGAGAAGTATAATGTACCGTTACTTATGAAAATCGAATTACACGGAAATACAAAAGACTTAATAAAATTTAAAAAAATATATTTGGAGAGTGTAAAGAATGGAGAAATTTAACCATATTGAACTAAATAATGAAGTAACAAAAAGAGGCGATAATGGCTTTTTTAAATTAGAAAAAGATGTTGAAGCTATTGAAGAATTTCTTCGTGAAGTAGACTTTCGTACAAAAAAATTTAGTTCTGAAATGAAGAGACTTAGATATTTAGTAGAGGAGAATTTCTACTATAATATTTTTGATAAGTATATTGAAGATGAAATTTTAGAATGTTTAGAATTAGCTGCGAACTTCAAGTTTGAATTTAAAAGTTATATGGCAGCGAGTAAGTTCTATAAGGACTATGCATTAAAAACTAATGATAAAAAACAATATTTAGAAAACTTTAACCAACACGTATTTATCGTAGCTATGTACTTAGCTGATGGTGATGTTGCTTTAGCTAAAGAGCTTATGATTGCGATGCTTGAGCAAAGATTACAACCTGCTACACCAACATTCCTAAACTCTGGAAGAAGTCGTCGTGGTGAGTTAGTATCATGTTTCTTATTAGAAGTAGGTGATTCACTTAACTCTATTAACTACATCGATTCAACTGCTAAACAACTTTCAAAAATTGGTGGAGGAGTTGCGATTAACTTATCAAAACTACGTGCGCGTGGTGAGAGTATTAAGGTATTAAAGGAGTAGCTAAGGGTGTTATTCCTGTTGCTAAATCTTTAGAACAAGGTTTGCATATGCTGATCAACTTGGACAACGTCCAGGAGCAGGAGCTGTATATTTAAATATCTTCCACTATGATGTATTAGAATTCTTAGATACTAAGAAGGTTAATGCCGATGAAGAACTTCGTCTTCCAACGATTTCTACAGGAATTATCGTACCATCATTATTCTTTGATTTAGCTCGTGAGAATAAAGATTTCTATATGTTTGGACCACATTCAATCTATGAAGAATATGGTTTAGTATTAGATGATATTGATATTGCCAAATACTATGATGAATTTGTAGCTAACGAAAATATTATAAAGCGTAAATTTGATGCTCGTGATATGCTTAATTTAATAGCACAAACTCAATTGCAATCAGGATATCCATACTTAATGTTTAAAGATAATGCGAACAAAAATCACGCACTTCGTGAAATTGGACAAGTTAAGATGAGTAACCTATGTACTGAGATTTTCCAATTACAAGAAACTTCAGTAATTAAAGATTATGGTGAAGATGATATCATTAAACGTGATATTTCTTGTAACTTAGCGTCATTAAATATTGTTAATGTAATGGAAAGCAAAAAAATTAAAGAATCTATTTACTCAGGTATGGATGCATTAACATTTGTAAGTAATTCTACTAAGATTAAAAAATGCGCCTGGTGTAGTAAAAGCTAATGATGAATTCCACTCTGTTGGACTAGGAGCTATGAACCTTAATGGATATTTAGCGAAGAACTTGATTGCTTATGAGAGTGAAGAAGCAAAAGATTTTGCGAATGTATTCTTCATGATGATGAACTACTATACATTAGAGCGTTCAATGCAAATTGCTAAAAAACGTAATGAAACATTTAAAGACTTTGAAAAATCAGATTACTATAATGGAAGTTACTTTACAAAATACATTGAAAATAACTATTTACCTGTAACCGATAAAGTAAAATCATTATTTGAAGGGATTTATATTCCAACAAAAGAAGACTGGAGAAGTCTGAAAAATAGAGTAAAAGAAAATGGTCTATATCATGCATATAGAATGGCTATTGCACCAACTCAAAGTATTTCATATGTTCAAAACTCAACATCAAGTGTATTACCAATTGTTGATAAAATTGAACGTAGAAGTTACGGAAATGCTGAAACATTCTATCCGATGCCATACTTAAGTCCAAAAACTCAATGGTTCTATAAATCTGCATTTACTATGGACCAAATGAAACTTATTGACTTAATGTCAGTTATTCAAGAACATGTAGACCAAGGTATTTCTGTGATTTTATTCGTAAATTCTGATATAACAACAAGAGAACTTGCAAGATATTATATTTACGCACATCACAAAGGATTGAAATCACTATATTACACAAGAAACAAACTACTTTCAGTAGAAGAATGTACTTCTTGTTCTATATAGAAAAGAGAGGAAAAATTACTAATTATGAAAGCTGTAAACTGGAATAAACAAGATGACTTAACTTTCATGTATTGGCGTCAAAATATTGCACAATTTTGGGTTGATACTGAGTTTAAAGTGTCAAAAGATATTAAAAGTTGGAATGAAGATTTAAACGATAAAGAACGTGATGCCTACAAAAAAGTATTAGCTGGTTTAACTGGACTTGATACTCAACAAGGAGATAAAGGTATGCCACTTGTATCTTTACATACTGAAGATATGAGAAAACAAGCTGTTTATAGTTTTATGGGAATGATGGAGCAAATTCACGCGAAAAGTTATTCTACTATCTTTACATCATTAATTCCTTCACAAGAAACAGACTACTTACTAGATGAGTGGGTTCCAAGTAATCCAGAGCTTCAATTTAAAGCGAAATTAATAGAAGATTATTATATGAGATTATTTAAGCCAGAAGTCCCAACATATGACTTATATATGGCTCGTGTAGCGTCTGTATTCTTAGAAAGTTATATTTTCTACAGTGGATTCTTCTATCCTCTATATTTAGCAGGACAAGGGAAGGTAACTACATCTGGAGAAATTATTCGTAAAATCTTATTAGATGAAACTATCCATGGAAGTTTTACTGGTTTTGATGCTCAAGAAATCTTTAAAACTCTTACTCAAGAAGAGCAAGAACGTGCTGAAAAAGAAATGTATAAACTATTATTAGATTTATATGAAAATGAATTAGTATACACTAAAGACATATATAGCGAAATTGGTTTATATGAAGAAGTAAAAGACTATGTTGAATATAATGCTAACCGTGCATTAGCTAACTTAGGATATCCTGGATACTTCGAAGATAAAGAAATTAACCCAATTATTGAAAATGCGATGAATACAAATACTAAGAACCATGACTTCTTTAGTGTTAAAGGTGATGGATATGTAGTTAGTATGAATGTTGAATCAATTGAAGATGAGGATTTCATTTTTGAATAGGTAAGTGATATGAAAATTTTATTAGTTAGACATGGTGAAACAAACTATAATAAAAATAGATTAATCCAAGGTCATAGCGATATTGAATTAAATGAAACTGGTAGAAATCAAGCGACTTCTGCGGGAGAAAAGCTAAGTGATCACAATATCGATTATGCATTTAGTAGCCCTTTGAAAAGAGCGGTAGAAACAGCAAGACTTATGCTTGATAACTCTAATAATAGTCAAAATATTTCTAAAGAAATTACTACTGATGAACGTTTAATAGAAAAATTCTTTGGAGATTTTGAAGGTAGTACATTTGATGAGTATTTTTCTGCACTTGAAGCTGAACAAGGATTAGAGTCGATAGAAAAAGATGAAGATGTTTATGAGAGAGCTAGTTCATTTTTTAATGAAAAATACTTAAATCATAAAGATGATACAATTTTAGTGGTTTGTCATGGTGCGTTAATTCGTGTATTTTTAAGAACATTAGGATTATATCCTGAGTCTAATATACTAATTAATAATACTGCATTAAATGTGGTTCATTATGATGGACAAGAGTTTATATTAGAGAAATTTAATATATAGGTAAAACAGGGGGAGACTTAGAGATTGTAATTTAGTAAAAATCAATTTCTATAAGTTTCTCCCTTATTTTTAATAAAGGAGAAGAACATATGCGTATAATTTTAGCACGACATGGAGAAACAGATTATAATAAAAATAAAATGGTTCAAGGTCATACTGATATCCCTCTAAACGAAGAGGGAATTCGTCAAGGAATCGCAGCGGGTAAGAAAATTGAAGGTTATGACATTGATATAGTTTATAGTAGTGTTTTAGGTAGAGCATACGATACAGCAAGATATATGCTTGATAATTCAAACAGTGAAGATAATAAAAAATTAGAAGTAATTAAAGATAGAAGATTAATAGAGAAGTCATACGGGGAGTATGAAGGAGTATCTTTTGCAGAGTACGGTGCTGGTCTTAAGGCTGGGGAAACGAGAGGAATGGAACTAGATTCTGATGCTGCTGATAGAGTGGAAGCATTCTTTAAAGAAAAGCATGAAGAACACCCAGATAAGACGATATTAGCTGTATGTCACGGTGGTTTAATTCGTTCTTTCTTAACTCAAAAAGGTATTAAAGAAGTAGGACGTGGAGTTATAGTAAATACTTCAGTTAGTGTTCTTGACTATGATGGAGAGAGGTTTGAACTTATAGAGTTTAATAAATAAGTTTAGTATTTTTACTCCAAAATAATACTTAAGAGATTTTATTTTTGAGACGCTTTCTATTGACAAATAGTGTTAAATTCTTTATACTATTAAGTAAATTAATATGTAAAACATTGAAGAGATAAGTAGATTATAATTGATTCAAAACAGAGAGCTTTCGGTGGGTGTAAGAAAGTAAGAAGAGATGTAATTGAAAATGGTCTCGGAGTAATAATTATCTATAGGTAATTACGTCAGTGCGCGATATAGTACAGCGGTATGAACACGTACCGATTAAGGTGGATATTTATATCCATAAACATGGGTGGTAACACGATAAACTCGTCCCTATTGCATTAATTTGCAATAGTGGCGAGTTTTTTTATTTAAGATAATGAACAGTTAAGGAGATAAAATAATGCCAATATGTATTCAAAACGAATTACCGGTAAAGAATAAATTATTAGAAGAAGGAGTAGTCGTAATAGAAGAAAATAGAGCTAAAAATCAAGATATACGACCATTAAAAAATTTTAATTTTAAATCTAATGCCTAAAAAAGAAGAAACTGAGCGTCAATTATTAAGACTTTTAGGAAACTCTCCGCTTCAAATCACAGTAGAATTTCTTCATATGACAAGTCATATTGCAAAAAATACAGCGCAGTCTTACTTAGAGAAATTCTATAAAACATTTGATGAAGTGAAAGATAAATACTATGATGGACTTATTATAACAGGTGCTCCTATTGAACAACTAGAATTTGAAGATGTAAATTACTGGGGAGAACTGAATAGCATTTTTGAATGGAGTAAGACTCATGTCTTTTCAACATTAAATATTTGTTGGGCAGCTCAGGCTAGTTTATACTATCATTTTGGTGTCAAAAAAGAACAAGTTGCTGATAAGATATTTGGAGTTTTTGAACATGATGTTCTTATAGAAAATCATACATTAACACGAGGATTTACAGATACTTTCTTAGCTCCTCATTCTAGACACACTAAAATAGAAGAAGAGAAACTACCTACTATTTCTGAACTTGATGTATTAGCGAGATCAGAAGAGGTTGGGACATTAATCGCTGCGACTAAGATCTTAGAAAGATTTTGTAACAGGGCATATTGAATATGATGCTGATACACTTCATAACGAATATGTACGTGATAAGAATAGTAATCTCTCAATCGAAGTTCCTGTGAATTATTACCCAGGAAATGACGATACGAAGGCACCAAAAAATAGATGGCGTGGAGTAGCTTACTTGTTCTATCATAACTGGTTAAACCAAGTTTATCAACAAACACCATATGATTTAACAGAGTTAGGAAAATAATATAAAAGAAATAGACTTTACAGATATGCTTAAAACATATTGTAAAGTCTATTTTTAATTATCTTTTTTTTCGTCTTTTTTATCTGAGTTTTCCTCTTCTGTTAATCCCGAAATTGATTTTTTAAATGATGTGAACATTTTTCCGATTGATTCTCCAAGTTCAGGTAGACGTTTAGGACCAAAGATTATTAGAGCAGCTATAATAAGTACTATAACTCCAGGAGCCCCGATATCACGTAAAAATCCCATTATTTTTCACCTCTTTTGTTGTAAATATACTTGCTAATAACGATACTAATTTCATAAATTAAAATTAATGGTATTGACATAACGATATCACTGATAAAGTCAGCAGGTGTAATAACAACAGCTATTACTATTAGTATAAAATATGCATATCTTCTGTTACGTATTAAAAATGATGGTGTTAGAATACCTAATGATGTTAAAAATGCTACAACAACAGGGAATTCAAAAAGTATTGCTATCGGTATTGCTGTATTAATAACAAACGATAGGTAATTTTGAGCTGTTAATTGTGTATTGAACAGGTCATCACCAATAGAAAGAAGCACATTTAAAATAGCAGGGGTTACTAGAAAGAACCCGAAGATTAAACCTACTGTAAAGCAAATGAATACCGCTGGTATATAAGCTAGTAATGCACGAGCTTCTTTTTCTTCTAAAGCAGGCTTTATAAATGCCCAAATTTGATAACAGATAAATGGTATCGAAAAGGTAAAGGCGCAAATACCTGCGAGTGTTAGATATATCCATAGTATATCATTAGGTCCAAGAACAATCAATTTATTATTAAAATTACTAGTTAAAAATTTATAAATATCCGCTGACCACAATAAACTAACTATGAAAGAGACAATAAAAAACACAAGGCTTAGTATTAGTCTCTTTCGTAGTTCAGTTAGATGATCTACGGTAGAAATTTTATCTCCATATTTCATCATTCGTTACCTATTTATTTTTAGATTTTTCATAAAATATACTGATAGCTACAACTGCGATATAAATTAGTTGAGCAGTTACTACTTCGTAACTAGGATAAATTCCTAAGATTTCGATAGTAGGTAGGTAGTCTATAATATGATTTGAAACAATATCAGTAATTTGTAGCGCGTGTATACTTACTCCAAGCATCTTGAAACCAAGAATATAGATTAACCAAGATAGTACTAAGAATACTTTACTGATAGGAAGTTTTCCTGATGCTTTTACCATAATTATACCGATAATAATCAATGCAACAACAGCAAGAGCTATACCGACTAATAAGTTAGTTGTTGAAATAAGTGGCATGATTCCAGCATAGAATAGAATAGTTTCGGCACCTTCTCTAAACACAGCTAGGAAGCTAAGTGTGAACATAGATATAAAACTTCCAGTTGAAAGTACTAGATTTAGTTTAGTGTCCATATATTTTTTCCATGCTTTAACAGAACTTTTACTATGTAGCCAAATTCCGATACCTATCATCATTATTACTGCGAAGATACCAACAACACCTTCTATGATTTCACGGTTAGTACCAGATGATAGAGCAGGGAATGAGTATTTTAAGACTACAGCTGCAAGTATACTAGAAAGAATACCTACTACAGCACCTGCGTATATCCAGATTAATCCTTTTCTTTGTTTTGCTGCTTTTAAAGCACTGGCTAAAGAAAGAACTATAATAAGTGCTTCTACACCTTCACGAAGTAAAATTAACATAGAATCTAATGCAGTATAGTTAGACTTCGTATCGATTTTAGAAAGCTCTGAAATCAAGTTTTTAAGTTGATCTTGATATTTTTGTTCGCTACCTTTAACCATAATAATAGGAGTTTCACTCTCTACTTTAGTATATAACGAAGCGTTACGTGTACGAACTTCTCCTTCGATAACAGGCCAAACTTCAATGAATTTCTTCATTTTTTGAGAACCTTGAGCTTTGTTACCATCTTTGAATGCTGAGTAACTTTCTTCAAGAAGTTTTATACCTTGTTCAAGTGTTTTTACATCTGAAGATTGTTCTAGTTTTTTACCAGCTAGAAAATCATCGAGGTAGTTTTTTAAATCTGTTAAATACATTTTTGTAGTTTGATAGTCGTAAGGTTCAACTTCCATTGAACTACGAAGAAATGACATTGTTGTTTCGACTTTGCCGTAGTAAGCAGGCTCAAGTGTTCTTACGATACCTTCATTTCTAACCCAAGCAGCGTTGTATTTTACATATTCTGCTTGCATAGTTTCTACATTTTTAGTATCAATTGCTTTTTCTAGTTTATCAAAAGCAGGAAAGAGTTTCGTTTTAAAAGCTTTCTTTTCTGCTTCTACATCTAGAGGATTTTGTTCATTTTCAAAAGCAAGTAGAGCTGTTGATAGCTCTCTTAGTTGATCTTCATTGATGTCGTTTGATTTTAATGTTTGTTTAACTTTTTTTCCAGCTTCAGAATCTGAATTTTTTGTCGACTCAAATTCTGTTTTAAATTCATCTATTAATTTTTTAGCTTTATCTTTGTCATTGTTTGTTAATGCGGTGTTGGCATCTGTAATTTTAATAAAAAGATTACTATATGATTCTTTAGCTACAATAGTTTTTAAATATGATGAGCTAAAAACTAAGAATCACGATAAAGGCTAAAATAATCTTAGTCAAAAAGTTTTTGGCCAATATATTCACCCTCCTTAATTCCTCCAAAACAAGCAAATAAACCGCTACCTATATGAGTTATGTATTCATTCATTTTATCTTCAGTTCCTAAGCTATTTTGAATTGTAATAAATTGTTTTGGATCTTTTGGAAAGAAATAAATAGGAGACCTGAGTCAAATTGGCCTGTAGTTTCATTTATGCCGTCTGAATAAGAATACGATCGTCTAAGTAATTCAACACCTGGTTTATGTGCTAAATGGACATGTGAAGTTACAGGTATTAAAGGTTTTCCATCTGGACCTTTCTTGTTAAGATCAATAGGTGCAAATTCATCAGTTTCTCCGAAAGGAGCACCACTTTCTTTATATCTTCCAAAGGTATTTTCTTGTTCGTTTAAATTGGTTCTATCCCATGTTTCAAGGTGCATCTGAATACGTCTAACAGCCATATAACTTCCATTTTTCATCCAGTTATCTTTATCACACCATACGATTTTATCAAATTGCTCTTCTTTAGTAGCGTTGGCAGTGCCGTCTTTGAATCCAAAAAGATTACGCGGTGTTTCAAGACGATTACCAATAGCGGCAAAACCAGATTGGCTCCACTTCATAGTTACTGTAGAGCGAGCTTTTCTAACTAGGTTACGTACTGCATGGAAGGCTACCTGTTCATCATCTGCACAGGCTTGAATACAAATATCTCCACCTGTATATTTTTCTTTTAATTGTTCTCTAGCGAAAGGTGGTAAGTCTTTAAATTCTTCAAGACTTTTATTCTCTAAGTTCATTTTTTTTAAGAAACTTGGACTAACCCCAAATGTCAGAGTTAAACGATAGGGATTTAACCCTACTGTTTCTCCAGTATCTTTTGGTGGTAAATAATGGTTTTTAAGAGCAGGTTCAACTAGTTCACCGTTCATTAATTTTTCACTATATTTAGTCCATTCCTTAAACATGTCGATTACATCATCACGTTTAGTTGAGTGTAAATCTAACACGACAAAATAAACACATTTTTGCATAAGAGTAGTAATTCCAGCTTGGTGTTTTCCATAGAATGTGATTTTTTCTTCTCCATCAGCTATAGCTCGGTTGTTCTCAGCTTTGTTTGCGAAAAATCCTCCAAGAGCAGAAGCTCCAACAACTGCACCGGCTCCAGTCATTCCTGCTTTTTTCAGAAAATCACGTCTTGTTATTTTTTTGTCAATCCATTTTTTACCAGATTCTTCCATTTTACTTAGCCTCTTCGTCTAAAATTACACCCATTTGAGAAAGTGGTTCTCCTAATTTTGTTACTGCTTCAGAAAGTTCTTTAGTATTTTCTTTTGTTAAATCAGTATATAGTTTATAGTGCTTTTCATCAGTTTTATATTTGTCTAATAAGCTATTTATTGTAGCAAATTTTTCAGTTAAATCCTTAGCTAATTTACTATCTTTTTTCTCGATTAAAGGTTTAAAAATCTTAAAAATTTCTTCAGCACCTTCGATGTTAGCTTTAAAGTCATATAGGTCAGTGTGAGAGTAAATTTCTTCTTCTCCTG
>CAKMQO010000120.1 GCA_927911695.1 uncultured Gemella sp.
TGCACCAATTCATGTAATTAAGTGAATATTAAAAAGAAGGTGGAGGCTAAAAGCCTCCACTTTTTTTAGATTAATAAATCAAAAATAAAAAAAGTAAAAGTATTTACAGAATAGTAATGAATACGTTATAATTAAACTATAATAGCAAAAGGAGGAGATAGGATATGGAAAAAGTAGAAGTAAATTCTGTAGAAGAAAAAAAAGAATTAACAGCTAATGTTCACTCAGTTGAATCTTTCGGGAATGTTGATGGTCCTGGAATAAGATATGTAGTATTCTTCCAAGGGTGTATGTTAAGATGTAAATACTGCCATAATCCAGATACTTGGAAAATGCACAATCCTGATGCTAAAGTTATGACAGTAGATCAACTTACAAAAGAGATAGTAAAATATCGTGATTTCTTTGAAGCTAGTGATGGTGGAGGAGTTACAGTTAGTGGTGGAGAATCACTTCTGCAAATCGATTTTATCTTAGAGCTTTTTAAAAAACTAAAAGAATTGGATATTAATACATGCGTTGATACATGTGGAGGATTCTATGTTAATGCACCTAGCATGAATAAAAAAGTTTTGGAATTAATTTCACTAACAGATTTATTCTTAGTAGATATTAAACATATTGATGATGAACACCATATGCGTTTAACTAAACGTACAAATAAAAATATTATTCAATTTACTAATTTTTTAAGTGAACATGGTGCTAAGATGTGGATAAGACACGTACTTGTTCCAAAATGGACGGATGATGATTATTACTTAAAAAAATTACGTGAATATATTGATACCCTACATGGTGTTGAGCGTGTAGAAGTATTACCTTACCATGATATGGCTAAATTCAAATATAAAGAATTAGGAATAGATTACGAATTAAATGATATTAATCCACCTACGAAAGATCGAATAAAAAATGCTATCGAGATTCTAGGTGCACGTGATGATGTTAGTTAATTAATATAGGAGATTAGAAAATAATTTACGTGAATTATTTCTCTAATCTCTTATTATATTTAAATCAAAGACGACTAAAAGCTAAGTTGCTATTAGTCGTCTTTATGAACTTTATTATTGAGCAGAAGTATTTCCTTCTAACATTGATTTAATGTATGCTTCAACGTCACTGTTACTTGATTTAACATTGTACTCTTCAATAATTTTTTAAGAGCTTTACTTACGATTGTGCTATCTTTCTTAACAGCTTCTTCAGCTGCTTTTTCAGCTAATGCTGGTTTTAATTCATCAATGATGAGTCTTTTTCATCTAATACTTTAATAATGTGATATCCGAATGAAGTTTTTACAACATCTGATGTTTTATCTTTACTTAATGCGTATGCAGCATCTTTGAATTCTTTAACGAATGAGTTATCTTCTTTAGAAGACCATCCTAAATCTCCTCCGTTAGAAGCGTTAGCAGTATCGTTAGAGTTTTCTTTTGCTAATGTAGCAAAATCTCCACCATCTTTAAGTTTTTTAAGTACTTCTTCTGCTTTTTTCTTAGCTTCTTCATCACTTAATCCATTTGGATTTGATTCACTTTTAACACTTACAAGAATGTGAGCTAGGTGATATTGGTGTTTATTTTTTTCATAGCTTTCTTTAAGTTTGTCATCGTTAGTTCCAGCGTAGTCATTAATTAATAATGTTTGAGCAGCTTTAACTTTTAGACCGTCTTTATATTTATCAAGAGTAAATCCTTGTTGTTTTAAAAGTTGTTCAAATTTATCTTTACCACCGTATTGTTCTTGAGCTTTTTGAAGTTGCTCATCGATAGTTTTTGATCGATTTTATTTTTATATTTGTCTAGTAGTACTTTTTGAATCATCATACTAGTAGCTGTTTTAGAAAGCTGACTAGCACCAATGCTTTCTACGATATCTTTTTCTGTTACATCTCCAGCTTTACTAGAGATATATTTAGTTCCTCCAGTAGAGCATCCTGCTAAACCTATAACTGATATACTAAGAGCTATAGGTAAAATAGCTTTTTTAAACTTCTTCATTAAATTTTGTCCTCCTATGTGTACATATGTATTAATATATCATATTTTTTAATATAAAACAACTAAAGAATCGGTGAAATCAACCTTGCAAAGGCTTCTTTAATTTTTATTAGTAAACTTCTTTGTTGATATTTTTCAAAAGAAACTAGTGAAGACTTTTCTATATCTTTCAAGAAAATGTGTCTAAATTCTTTTGTAGTCTTATAGTCATACATAAAT
Source organism: uncultured Gemella sp. (assembly GCA_927911695.1). Lineage (GTDB taxonomy): Bacteria > Bacillota > Bacilli > Staphylococcales > Gemellaceae > Gemella. The sequence goes on from CAKMQO010000120.1 coordinate 2,226, forward strand.
GCATTGAGTTCAAAGTTTAGTTTGAAACTTCTATAATCGAAGTTTGCGCTTCCTAAACTTGAAACTTCATCATCAATGATAATCATTTTTGTATGAATAAATCCATTTTCGTAAATATAAGTCTTCGCGCCTAATTCGGCTAATTCTCCTATAAAAGAGTATGTTGCCCAATAAACAAACATATGATCCGGTTTATTAGGTACCATAATTCTAACATCGATTCCAGATAATATTGCCATTTTTAATGCATCCATAACACTCTCATCAGGGATGAAGTAGGGTGATTGAATATAGATATATTTTTTTGCTCTTGAAATCATATATAGATAGCTATATTTGATTTTTTGGAGCTTATTATCAGGTCCACTAGAAACCAATTGGATAGGTAAATAATTATCAACAGGTGTTGAAATATGATCAGAAGTTAACTCTAGTTGTCTGTTTTTTTAGTTGATTGTGAATTCCAGTCATCTATAAATCGATACTCCAAAGATCCTACAGCTTCTCCTTCAATTCGAAGATGTGTATCTCTCCAGTATCCAAACTTTTTATCTAAACCTAGATATTCATCACCAACGTTAAATCCACCAGTATAACCGATATTACCATCTATTGTAACTATTTTTCTATGGTTTCTATAATTCATACGAAAATTAACAAGCGGTAGCTTAGATTTAAAGAATTTTTTTATTTTTGCATTTTTCTTAGTAAGTCTTCGTAACGAAGAAATACTCAATTTTCTCGAACCAATATCATCATAAAGAATATATACATCAACCCCTTCTAGAAGTTTTT
>CAKMQO010000121.1 GCA_927911695.1 uncultured Gemella sp.
TTTTAGATATCTAATAAATCAATGCGAGAAATGACTCTACAAAATCTTGGTTCTTAAGAAATCGCGATTTTTGAGTCACCCCCATTAAAAATCTGTGTATAAAGTTAATTCATTTTATCTTTAATAGAATTAAGATGAATGAATTTTTTACGTTTAATGGATGTTATAAGAATTGTTGTGGAAATTAATTTTTGTTCTCTAGTTATAAGTAGGAGAGAAGCTTAAAAATTAATAAAAACTTAGTAAGTTATACAAAAAAGTAGGAGGAATCATGAGTAATAAACATTTTTCTTTATTAGTTAAAACATTAGAATTAGAAGAACAGTTATCCAATTCAGAATTTATAAATTACTCTTTAGATAATATAGAAAAAGATAATAAGAATAAGATTTGGACGTTTAATTTTAGTGGAGAAAGTTTACCTTCAGTAGAGGAATTAACAATACTTATCCAGAAATTACGAGAGAATTTCTTAGGTGATTATATTGTTAATTATCGTTTGAAGGTAAGCGCTGAAGTCACGGATGAGCAAATAAAAGAATTTTGGAAATATATAATATTAGAAAACTTCTCAGAGATTTCTCAAGTTCTAATGGAGAGTATTTTATTTAGTGAAGTTGAAGTTAACAATGGCGTTTTAACTATGAAAATAATGGCTCCATCAATTTGGAATAACTTTATTAATGAACGAAAACAGCAAATAATAAGTAGTTATAAAAATTTGGGTATTGCAATTAAAGACATTATCCCTAATTTTTCTAAAACTGATGTTGAAGCGGTACTAGAGAGTCAAGAAGAAAAAATTTCCCAGGAAATTGTTAAGTTAGAGGAAATAGAGAAAAAAGAAGCAGAACGAAAACCAAAAGAACCTGAAAGAAAATTTGTTGCCTTTGGAGGTGGCGGTGGAACTCGATATGGTCAAGAGATTCGCGATGAGGATATTGTAGAAATCAAGGATGTTGTTGGATATGCTGGAGATGTAACTATAATGGCTCAGGTTTTCGGGACTGAAGAGATTGTTCACAGAAATGGTTCTAGTCAGTATCGTTTAAAACTTACAGATTATAGCGATTCTATAATACTAAGATTATTTGGTAATAATCCTAATTCGAAATTCCAAAATAAACGTAAGAATGAACTAATTGACTTAGTAAAAGGAATTAAGAAAGGTCAATGGCTTAAAATTCATGGAGCTGTAAGTAATGATCCTTATTTAAGAGACACAATCATCGAACCTAAGTCTATTGAGGTTGCTCATAAAGAAGAGAAGAAAGATAATTACAGTGGAAGAAAGAGAATAGAGCTAAATACTCATACGAAGATGAGTCAGCTTGAAGGGATTTCTTCAGCAAAAGAATACTTAGCTCGAGCTATAGATTGGGGACATGAAGCCATTGCTTTTACAGATACGTATGGTGTTCAAGCATATCCTGAAATTTGTTTAAGTTCAAAAGGTAAGGATATTAAACCGATTTATGGATTAAACGCCTTTATCATGGATGATAGTATTACTGCTACGACAAATCCCAAAGAACTTAAATTAAAAGATGCTACGTATGTCGTATTTGACGTTGAGACTACTGGTCTTTCTGCAGAGCGCGATAGATTAATCGAAATTGCTGCGGTTAAGGTGAAAAATGGAGCTGAAATAGACAGCTTTGAAAGCTATATTAATCCGCAAAGACCGATATCAGAACTTATTACAAGATTAACTAGTATTACTAATGATGATGTTAAGGATGCGCCGCTAGAAAAAGAAGTAATGACTAACTTTTATAATTGGTTAGATAAAGATGACATATTAGTAGCACGCAATGCGAAGTTTGATCTTGGATTTCTAGATACTTGTTTTGAACGACTAGGTTTAGAGAATAAAAACAATGCTAGTATAGATACATTATTCGTCTCTCGTGCTGAAAATAAAGAAGCGAAAAGACACGGTCTTAGCAACTTAGCTAAACTATACAAAGTTCGCTTAGTTCAACACCACAGAGCGATTTATGATACTAAAGCTACGGCAGAAATTTTTGTAAAAATGCTAGATCAACTTTATGAACTTGGTATTGAATATCATAACGAAATTGATGAAAAAATTGACTTAGAACTTGCGCATAAACGTTCAAGAACATTCCCTTGTTCGATTTTAGTTAAGAATGCTAAAGGGCTTAAAGATCTATTCAGATTAGTTTCATATAGTTGTACTAAGTATTTGAACTCTGCTAAACCTACGATTCCACGTAGTTTATTAGCACAATACCGAGAAGATTTATTAATTGGTAGCGGTAATGGTGATAATGAAGTATTTGAAGAATTGCTAAATTCAAAAGAAGCCAAGGTAGAGGATATAATTGAATTTTATGATTATATTGAGATTCAACCAAAGCATCATTATGCTAATTTTATAAGAAATGAAAGAATAGCAGATAATGCTGAATTAGAAGAAATCCTGAAAAAATTAATTCAATTAGCTAAGAAAAAAGAAAAAATTGTTGTAGCGACAGGAGACTGTTATTATTTAGATGAATATCAACATGTTTACAGACAAATACTAAGATTGACTGTGAAAAGCAATCCTGGAGCGCGTGACTTAAAACCGATGGCGACACTTTTAACAACCGAAGAAATGTTAAAAGAATTCTCTTATCTTGATGAACAATTAAGAGAAGAATTAGTTATTGATAACACTCATAAAATTAATGATATGATTGAATTAGTTGTACCGTTAAAAGATAAACTGTATACGCCAAATATTGAAGGTGCAGCTGACGAGGTCCGTAATTTAAGTTATGATATGGCGCATAGAATATACGGTGAAGAGTTACCTGAAATAGTAGAAAAAAGATTAGAGAAGGAACTTGCATCTATTATCGGTAATGGATTTAGTGTGGTTTATTTAATTTCACATAAACTTGTAAAAAAATCACTAGATGATGGATACCTAGTAGGTTCAAGGGGATCGGTTGGTTCATCACTTGTAGCCACGATGATGGAAATTACAGAGGTTAATCCGCTAGCTCCACATTATGTTTGTCCAAAATGTAAACATAGTGAATTCTTCTTGAATGCTGAGTACGCATCAGGTTTTGACCTTCCTAATAAAAATTGTCCGCATTGTGATGTTAAAATGACAAAAGATGGGCAAGATATTCCTTTCGAAACATTCTTAGGATTTAATGGAGATAAAGTACCTGATATAGATTTAAACTTCTCTGGTGAATATCAAGCAACAGCTCACAACTTCACGAAAGAAATTTTTGGTGAAGATTACGTATATCGTGCTGGAACTATTTCGACGGTAGCTGAGAAGACAGCTTATTCATTTACTAGAGATTATTATGAGAAAAATGAAATAGAGAAAAGAAGTATAGATATTGAACGTATTGCAGCGGGATGTGAAGGTTCTAAGAGAACTACTGGTCAACACCCGGGGGGTATACTAGTAGTCCCTAATGATATGGATATTTTTGACTTTACGCCATATCAATTCCCAGCTGATGATGAAACGAGTCCATGGCGAACAACTCACTTCGATTTCCACTCTATCCATGATAATATTTTGAAATTCGATATACTTGGACACGATGACCCGACTATGATTAGAAAGTTACAAGATTTGTCTGGTATTGATCCTAAAACTATAGACGTATCAGATCCTGAAGTAATGGGCATTTTCTCGACTGTTGAAGCACTAGGTGTCACTAGAGATCAAGTAGATTCAGCTAGTGGAACGTTTGGTATTCCTGAGTTTGGAACAAACTTTGTTATTCAAATGTTAGATGATACAAAACCAACTACATACTCAGAATTAGTTCAGATATCTGGATTATCTCACGGTACTGATGTTTGGTTAGGTAATGCACAAGAATTAATAAAAAATGGTACTTGTGAACTTAAAGACGTAATTGGATGTCGTGATGACATTATGGTATATTTAATTCACGCTGGATTAGAAGAAGGTTTATCTTTCAAAATAATGGAAAGTGTAAGGAAAGGTAAAGGATTAACGGAAGACTTTGAAAAAGAGATGATAGATAATAATGTACCAGAATGGTATATTGATTCATGTAAAAAAATCAAGTATATGTTCCCTAAAGCCCATGCATGTGCATATGTACTTATGGCGCTTCGAATTGCTTGGTTTAAAGTACATCAACCGTTAACGTACTACTGTGCTTATTATTCTGTCAGAGCTAGTGACTTTGACATTATTACGGTTGTTAAGGGAGCAGAAACACTAAAAGCGAAAATAAAAGAAATAAAAACAACAGATAAAAATGAATTATCGAATAAGGATAAAGATGCTCTTGTAAGTTATGAAATTGCTAATGAGATGATGGAAAGAGGATTTACATTCTCGAAAGTTGATTTAGAAAAATCAGCAAGCCATGACTACATAATTGAAGGGAATACGTTAATTCCACCGTTTTCGATTGTTCCTGGACTTGGGGATAATGTAGCGAACAAAATTGTACAAGCGAGAGAAGAAAAAGCCTTTTTATCAATTGAAGATTTTTCAAAACGAGGAAGTGTTTCATCTACGGTAGTAGAATACTTACGAGAAATGGGGACATTAAAAGGTCTTCCAGAAAAAGCACAATTATCATTCTTTGATGAATTGTAATTGATAGAATTATTCAATTAAAATAGTTTAAATTTAAAAATTATTCTGCAAGATAAATATAAAATTTTTGAAAGTAATTTATTTTCATTTTTGCAGAATAATTTTAGTATTTTGTATTTAAATATGAGCTAATTTCAATATTACAAAAATTAAAAAATAATATTAAATATTTGTTTAAATCTAGTTTTATATTTCATGTATAGAAGAGGTATACTTTCTTAATAAAA
>CAKMQO010000122.1 GCA_927911695.1 uncultured Gemella sp.
TATTTTTCCCCTAAATATTTTCTCTAACTTTATATCCTTCTTTCATATATGATACTTAGATTAATTTTTATTTATAATTTAATACATTAATTGTAAGCTTTTTCTATTCTAAATGCAAGAAAACTGATATAAGTTTTTATACTTTGACCTATTAATATCTATTTTTTAATATAAAAAAATACACATTATAATTAACACTTTAAATTAATTTTAACTAATATTCACAAAAAAACTAGAAGCTACTTTATTCACTTCTAGTTTAAAATCTATTTATTTAACATACCTGCTTGAAGTTGGTACATTTTGTAATAATTACCTTTTAACGCTATTAACTCATCGTGTGTTCCAGATTCAATAATTTCACCTTTATCTAATACGTAAATACAGTTAGAATCTTGAATCGTAGATAACCTATGGGCAATTGCTATTGTCGTTCTACCTTTTCTCATTTTTTCAAGAGAATGTTGAATTAACTCTTCTGTTTCAGAGTCGATATTTGCAGTAGCTTCATCAAGAATAAGAATCTTCGGCTTACTTGCTATAGTTCTAGCAAATGTTAGAAGTTGTCTTTCTCCAGATGAGAACGTTGAACCTCTTTCTGTAACTAAACTATCATACTTATCTTCTAATTTATCGATAAAGTTATGTGCATCAACAAACTTCGCAGCTTCAATAACATCTTCTCGTGTTAGACTTTCATTATACATCTTAATATTAGACTCTACTGTTCCGTGATATAAGAATGGATCTTGAAGTACTAATCCTACACTGTTTCTTAATTCTTTAGAACTATAATCTTTAATATTAACTCCATCAATTAAGATTTCTCCTCTATCATAATCATAAAATCTTAAGAATAGGTTCATAATAGAAGATTTACCAGATCCAGTAGCTCCTACAAACGCTATACTCTCTCCATTTTTAACACTAAACGATATATTTTTAAGAACATCACGTTTACCATCGTAAGAGAAGCTAACATTTTTGAACTCGATATCTCCACGTGAAATTTTATGATTACTATCTTTTTGCTCTGGCTCATATTCTTCATTGTCTATTAGTGTGAAAACACGACCTGCAGAAATTATTGAAGTTTGAAGAATTGAGAAGTTTTGCATAAGTTCAATAATGGATTAAACAGCTGATTCGTATATTGAATAAACGCATAGATTATCCCTGCCGTAAATCCAGCACTTTCAAAACTTAGTCCAAAATACATTACGATAACACCATACGCTAATACTTTAAATAAAGCCATAGCTGGTCTTAATAATAAACTATCAACTTTTAATGATTTAGTGTAATAACGAAGGTGTTCATTATTAACCTCTCCAAATTCATCAATTAGACGTTGTTCCTGATTAAATGCTTGGATAATCTTCATACCCTCTATAGATTCAGATAATTTAGTATTCATTTCACTAATTTTCGCACGAGAAATTTCTACTAATCTACTAGAAAGCTTCTGGTATAAGTATACCGAACCAACCATTACAGGAATAAAAAAATATCATGTAGATTGTTAATTGCCAACTTAAAGCAATCATTGCAGAAAGTGTTACTACAAACATAAGTATCGTATTTAGGAAACTTGAGAAAATTGTTCCAAACATATCCGCAACAGCCTGTGTATCATTAGTTAATCTCGATACGACAGAACCTACAGGAGTCTTGTCAAAGTAAGACATACCTAATTTTTGCAAGTTAGCAAAACTATCATTACGTAGATCTCTAACTATACTGTGAGCCACTTTTGCGAAGTAATACTCTCCTAAAAATGTAAACACAACTCTTAGGATAAACAATCCAAAATAAATTATTAAAATATATAATCCAGCTTTAGCAATACTTTTTGTAATATAATTATCAATATAATATTGAGCTAAAAGAGGAATTGCTGTTGCGACTATCGAAGTCATTAATATAAATAATAGTGCTAATATCGATAATCCTTTATAGCGCAACATATAACGCATTAATCTAAAAAACGTCTTACTTTTCGACATCTTCACTTCCTCCTTTCAAGCTTTCTTCCATTTGTTGACTTTCTAAGTCTCTTTATACCAACCGTTAATTTCGATTAGTTCATCATGAGTTCCTTTTTCAATAATCGTGTTATCACCTAAAACAATTATTAAATCAGCTTCCACTACTGCAGACAGTCTATGTGCAGTAATGATATTAGTTTGTCCACTACGTTGTTCTTTTAAGTTTTCTAAAATCACATGTTCAGTCTTAGCATCAACCGCAGATAATGAATCATCAAGGATTAAAATTTCAGGATTAATAATCAAAGCACGACTCATTGCTAAACGTTGTTTTTGACCACCTGAAAGACTAACACCTTTCTCACCAACAATCGTATCAAACTTCTCAGGCATACCCATAATATCATCATAAAGACCACAAATTTTTGTAATTTCTTCTACTTGTTTATCATCAATTAAAGGATTTGCAAAACGAATATTCTCTTTAATCGACATAGCAAATAGTACTTGATCTTGTGGTACATATCCGATAAGTTTTCTAAGGTCGTTAATACTGTATTCAGCAATGTCTCTATTGTTAAGCATGATATTACCAGATTTAATATTAAACTCTCTTAATAAAAGTCTTAATAATGTAGTTTTACCTGCTCCAGTAACACCGACAATCCCCAGTGTTTGACCTTTTCCAATAGCGAACTTAATATCTCTTAGGACACTCTTACCTTCTTCAAATTCGAAGTTGTTGATATTATATTCAAGTCTACCATTTTCAGCTTTAATATTACTATCTAAGTTAGTATTTACCTCATTAGCTTCCGCTAATAAACTCTCAATACGTTTATAAGATACTTCACCACGTTGTGATATATTGTATAACCAACCAATAGCTTGAAGCGGCCATACTAACATATCAAGATAAGTCACGAAAGTAACTAACTCCCCAACCGATAAATCACCATTTGAGATGAAAATACCACCGAAGACAAGAGTAAGTGTGTAAGATAATCCAACGAAGATTAACACCATTGGATCAAATAATGAGTTATACTTAGCAGCGATAACATTCTTATCGAATACTTTGTTATTTACTTCTCTAAAGCTCTTAATCTCATCATTACCATAACCAAATGATTTAGTAACCTTTATCCCAGAGGCACTTTCTTGAACCTTATTATTCAAATCAGAAAAAGATTCTTGAGCTGCTTCAAAACTCTCATAGTTTTTGTCCCCAATATAATTAGTAGCATACGCTAAAAATGGTAAAGGAATAATTGCTATTAGAGTTAACTTGAAATCAATTAAAAATATCATCGTAAATAATGTCACTAAAGCTGTAATACTCGCATCAACCGCTGACATTACTCCACCACCAGCAACCATTGCTACTGAGTTAATATCATTCGTTGCGTGGGCCATTAAGTCACCCGTACGGTATTTTTGGAAGAACGATGGAGACATCTTAGTAAAGTGCTCAAATAATCTTGATCTTAAAATTCTCCCTAAGTTATATGCCGCTCCAAAAATATACACACGCCAAACATAACGAAGTGCGTACATCGCAAGAGCAGCTAGTACAAGATAACCAACATTTAAGAATAGCTCTCCATTAGTTAAATTTCCAGCCTCAATTTTATCAATAACAGTCCCAATAACTTTTGGTGGTATTAAGTTAAAAATACTTACTAAGACAAGGGCAACTATCCCAATAATATAACGTCTTTTTTCTAGCTTCATAAACCAAGATAATTTTCTAAATAAATACATCTACACATCACCTAACCCTTCTCCTAATTTTGAAAATACTTCTCCGATTTTACCATTAATTACTAAGTCAGCTGTACTATCTTGCGGAGTAGACGATTTATTAATAACGACTAAATGCTTTCCTCTAAAATAATGTAAAAGATTTGCTGCTGGATAAACACTTAATGAAGTTCCACCGATAATCAGCACATCAGCTCTTTCAATAAAATTAATCGCAGCGTTAAATACCGTCATATCTAATTCTTCTTCATATAAAGTAACATACGGTTTTATTACCCCACCACATTTATCACAACTCGGTATTTCTTCAGTTTTAGCTAAGAAATCTTCTAAATTGTAAAAACTTTTACACTTAGTACAATAATTTGCATCTACACTTCCATGAAGTTTAAGAACATTTTTACTACCCGCTTGTTCATGAAGAGTGTCAATATTTTGTGTAATTACCGCTTTAAGTTTTCCTTGTTTTTCCAAGTAAGCTAAATAAAAATGAGCTCTATTTGGTTTAGCATCAGGATAAACTAAATGCTTCTTATAAAAATCAAAGAAATCTACAGGATACTTCACAAACATAGTTCTAGAGACGAGTTGTTCAGGTGTAAAATGGCGATTTAGTTTTACACTAAACACTCCATTCGCACTTCTAAAATCTGGTATATCAGATTCAGTAGAAACACCCGCTCCACCAAAAAAGACAATATTATCATTTAATTCTATTATTTCTTTTAGTTTATCTATATTATTCATAATACTTGCCTCCTTATAAAATATTATAAAGTTATGAAAAGAAGGAAACCTTTATATAAGTCTCCTTCTTTCAATTTACTTCTAATTAGTTTCTTTATCTTTTTGAGCTTTTAACTCTTTAATACGTTGTTTACGCTCTTCGATACGAGCTTTTTTCTCTTCACGAGTTGCACTCTTAATTGGACCGCGAGCGATATGTTCTTTACTATCGTTAGTTACAAGGTTTGTTGGTTCTTGTTTCATTTCGATTTCTTCATGACGTTCTACTCTAATACGCATTAAGTTAGTAACAACTTCTACTTGAATATCATCAATCATGTCCTCGAACATTTGATAACCTTCTGTTTTGTACTCACGAAGCGGATCAATTTGTCCATAAGAACGAAGGAAAATCCCTTTTCTAAGTTGATCCATTTGGTCGATGTGATCAGTCCATCTATCATCGATAGCATTAAGAAGAATGTATTTCTCGAATGAATTCATAGTTTCATCACCAAGTAACTCACGTTTCTCAGCTAACTCAAGATTAATTCTGTGTAATACAAGCTCGCGAATTTCATCATCAGACATAACGTCTGAGTACTCACTCTCAGTAATAGGTTTTTGACCTAAGAACTTCTCATTAAGTGATTTAATGATTTCTTCAGTTTCTTCTTTTTCACTATGCGCCTCTAAGTTTTCAGTGATAAATGCCATAGTTTTATCTACTGCTTCACCAATCATCTCTTGGATAATTTCAGTAACAACATCATTTTCTAACACTTCATTTCTTTCAGCGTACATGATTTCACGTTGTTTACGTAATACATCATCATATTGAAGTACTTGTTTACGTGAGTCATAGTTATTACCTTCAACACGTTTTTGAGCACTTTCAACAGATCTGCTTACCATTCTACTTTCAAGCGGTGTATCTACATCTTTACCCATAATTTTTTGTAATCTATCAGCTCCGAAACGAACCATAAGTTCATCTTCTAGAGATAGATAGAATCTACTGTACCCTGGATCCCCTTGACGTCCTGAACGTCCACGTAATTGGTTATCAATACGGCGAGATTCGTGACGTTCTGTACCGATAACAGCAAGACCACCTAATTCACGAACACCTTCTCCAAGTTTAATATCCGTACCACGGCCAGCCATGTTAGTCGCGATAGTTACTGAACCACGTTGTCCAGCTTGTTTAATAATCTCAGCTTCACTTTCATTTTGCTTAGCATTAAGGACTTTATGAGGAACACCATATCTGTATAATAATTTAGATACTAATTCACTCGTTTCAATTGAAACAGTACCTAAAAGAACTGGTTGTCCTTTGTCATAACGTTCTTTAACTTCTTGAGCTACTGCATTGAACTTAGCTTCCATATTTGAGTATATGAAGTCTGGTGCATCAATCCTTGGATTGGTTTGTTCGTAGGAATTGTTGTAACAAACATGTTATAAATGTTTCTAAATTCTTCTTCCTCTGTTTTACCAGTACCTGTCATACCACTAAGTTTTTTATACATTCTGAAGAAGTTTTGGAATGTAATAGTCGCCATTGTTTTACTTTCTTTTTGAATTGGCACACCTTCTTTAGCTTCGATAGCTTGGTGTAAACCTTCAGAAAAAACGACGACCTGGCATTGTACGACCAGTAAATTGGTCAACGATTAAGATTTCTCCATCTTCAGCAACCACGTAGTCGACATCTAACGCCATTGTATAGTTAGCTTTTAACGCTTGGTTAATGTGGTGAGTTAAATCAACATTTTTTTAATTCATAAAGATTTTTTAATCCAAAGTAACTTTCCGCTTTATCAATACCATTTTCAGAAAGTTGGATAGCTTTAGTTTTAATATCTAAAGTATAATCTCCATCACTTCCATCTTCTTCCTCTGCTTTTTTCAGAGTTTTAACGAAGGCATTTGCAACTTGATATAATGAAGTTGATTCTTGACCTTCACCAGAGATAATAAGTGGTGTACGTGCTTCATCGATAAGTACTGAGTCAACCTCATCGATTACAGCATAGTTTAATGGACGTTGAACACGAGCTTCAACTGTTTTAACCATGTTATCTCTTAAGTAGTCAAACCCTAACTCATTGTTTGTTGAGTATGTGATATCAGCATTGTATGCTGCTCTTTTCTCTTCAGAGTTAAGAGAGTTTAAGTTAAGACCTACTGAAAGCCCCATGTAGTTATAGAAAACTCCCATTTCTTGGGCGTCACGTTGTGATAAGTATTCGTTAACTGTAACAACGTGTACACCTTCTCCTGCTAATGCGTTTAAGTATACTGGCATTGTGGCAGTAAGAGTTTTACCTTCCCCTGTTCTCATCTCCGCGATATCACCACGATGAAGTGCGATACCACCCATGATTTGAACTTTATATGGTTTCATTCCTAGAGAACGTAATGCACCCTCACGAGCTGCAGCAAACGCATCCACTAAAATTTCATCTAATATATCCGGTGTATCTTTACCTTTTTCTTTTTGTTCTTGAATATAAGCTTTAAATTCTTCTGTTTTATTTACTAATTCTTCATCGCTAAGATTTGAATATTCTTCATCTTTAGCTAATACTTTATCAGCTAATTTCGATAAGCTTTTTACTTCTCTTCTGTTAGCATCAAATATTTTTCCTAAAATAGCCATTAACATTTTCCTTCCGACATATTTTTCTATTAAATGATTTTATAATCATCTTATAATTCATCTCCTTATTATATCATCCATTTCTCTTTAAAGCAACCACATTAGCACGATTTTAAGTTGATATTAACTATGTATTACATTCAACAAATAAAGCTAAATGAATTTATATATTTTTGATTTTAAACAAGTAAAAATTCTAGTAGAACTCCCTCTTAAAATCCTACTAGAATATTTTTTATTTATATTTTTTCAGTAAACTCTCCACTTTCTCCACATACAATTCTCGTACATTTTGAGGCGTTAATATTTCAATATCACTACCTAAAGAGAAAATCCAACCTAAGAAATGACTACTACACATAACTTCTACAGAAGTTTGATAAGAATCATCTTTTTTATGAATAATAATATCTTTACCGAATCTATCGACGATCGCTCCAATTAACGATTCTTTAAACTCTAAAGTCACCTTTTCTAAAGTCCCACCATACATACCAAAGATTTTCTTCGAATAACTCGATATATCTTCTTTTTGGAACTTATCATGACCTAATCTATCATTCTCAGCAATAACAACATTTCTCATCTTATCAACACGATAATTCTTGATTAAGTCTGTCTTAGCATCGTAGGCAACCATGTAATAATTCTCATCATTCCATACTAGAGCGAATGGACTTACATTATAAACTTCACCGTTTTTTCTATCAATCATCTGCTTCTTATAATTCCATTGCCAATAATTAAAATTAATTTGCTTATTTTCTGCAATTGCATTATGAATAGCATCGACATTATAATAAATATTTTCGTTTATATATTTATTCTCTTCGAAAGAATACACCTGTCTTTGTATCTTTTGTGCTTGTTTTTTGCTCGCTAATTTCTTGAGTTTTAAGATTAAATCGCGTGATTTTTTCGCTGTCAGAAACTTACTTGCCTGAATAACATCGATTAACATCTTCACCTCTGCAAGCTCAAATTCTCTTTCTACTAAAGCATAGGTATTTTCACGACCACTTTTTTCAACTACGATATTAAATCCATAATCTTGTAGTAATTCTATATCCTTATATAGAGTTTTTCTCTCAACAACTATTTCTTTTTTCAAGAGTAAAGAAGTTAATTCTTTCACACTTAAATAAGTATTTTCATCGCTATAATCTCTTAATATTTCTAATAAGTACAATAGCTTTAATTTTTGATATCTTCCTTTTTCCATAAATTTTGCTCCTTATATACACTTATGTATATAATAACAACTATTTATGATTTTTTCTATCATTTTTGTGATTATTTTCATCTCTTTTTTAGAACTTCTGCAATTACTGAACCACCAGTAACAAAACATACTTTAACAAAGAACTTATCTCCTACTTTATCATAAATTCTTCCTGCACTTTTCGTACCTTTTGCGACAGTTCTGCAAGAATTTCCTACATAACCAACTTTACCAAAAGTCTTCATCATAACTTTTATAGCTTCTTCGTCATAATCGTTATCAAACTCTTTCTCACAGCTTATAACATCTCCTACTTTAAAAACTTTAGCTCCAAATAGTACTCCATTCCTGTAATTGTAATATAATCATTTTCCATTTTTAATCACCTCTTCGTTTTGTGATTTAATTATAACAAGTAATCTGTCCATTTTTTTGGACTCATTATAAAAAATTGAAAAAAAAAGAACTTAGATTAAAAATTAACCTAAGTTCCTTGTAAGAATATTATGTTACTTGTTTAAAGATGCTAGCACAACGTGGGCATAAACCTTCTTCGTTTACTTCATCAACAATGTTCCAACAACGTTCACAACGGTGTCCTTCAGCTTTTGTTACTTTAACAGTAGCAAGGTCATAAGCTACACCATCATTTTCTTTAACCTCTACTTTACTTACGATGAAGAATTGGTTCAAGTTAGCTACAGAATTTAATAACTCAACTACTTCTGCATCGTTACTGTACACTTCAACAGCAGCTTCTAGTGATTTACCGATAACTTTTTCATTACGGCTTTCTTCTAATGCTTTATTCACATCATCACGAACTTCTAGAAGTTTATCCCATTTAGCTTCTAAAGCAGCGTCTTCGATTAAGTTTTTAGCTGGGAAGTCAGTTAAGTGTACAGACTCAGCATCTTCGTATGGCATATTGTCATATACTTCTTCAGCTGTGAATGAAAGAATTGGAGCAAGTAATCTAACAGATTTACTTAATACTGTGTAAAGAACTGTTAACATACTTTGACGTTTTGTGAGAATCTTCACCTTCGATGTAAAGGATATCTTTACCGTAGTCAAGGTAGAATGAAGATAATTCAACGTTAAAGAAGTTGATTAGTTCAGTAGTAATACTGTTGAATTGGTAGTTTTCGTAGTAGTCTAATACTTTTGCTACAACTTTTTCGAATTTAAGAACCATGTATTTGTCTAGTTCTTCAAGGTTTTCATAAGCAACTAAATCAGTTTTGTTGTTGAAGCTTCCGTTGTATAAGTTTCCTAGTAAGAAACGGAAAGTATTTCTGATTTTTCTATATGTTTCAGATACTTGTTTTAGGATGTCTTTAGAGATACGTACGTCTTGAGTATAGTCAACACTTGCAGACCATAGACGAATAATCTCAGCACCTAGTTCTTTACCTACATCGTTAGGAGAAATAACGTTACCTAATGATTTACTCATCTTGTTACCATTACCATCCATAACGAATCCAGCAGATACTAACTCTTTATATGGAGCTACTCCTGATACTGCAACAGAAGTGATAAGTGAAGAGTTGAACCATCCACGGTATTGGTCACTTCCTTCTAGGTATAAGTCAGCTGGGTAAGTTAACTCTTTACGAATTGCACAACATCCTTGGTGAGATGTTCCAGAGTCAAACCATACGTCCATGATGTCCATTTCTTTAGTGAATTCACCATTAGGACTTCCTGGATGAGTATATCCTTCTGGTAATAATTCTTTAGCGTCTTTGTAGAACCAAACTGTTGATCCTTCTTCTTCAAAGATTTTAGCTACGTGTTCGATTAATTCGATATCAAGGATAGCTTCTCCGTTTTCAGCGTAGAATACAGGAATTGGCACACCCCATACACGTTGACGACTGATTACCCAGTCACCACGATCGCGGATCATGTTGTATAATCTTGGTTTACCCCATTCACTATAGAATTTAGTGTTATCTACAGCTTCAAGTAATTCACTACGGAATGCATCTACAGAACAGAACCATTGTGGTGTAGCTCTGAAGATAATAGGTTTTTTACTTCTCCAGTCATGTGGGTATGAGTGAGTAATATCTTCTTGTTGTAATAATGCTCCAGTTTCAGCTAAATGAGCGATAATGTCTTTGTTCGCGTCGAATACGAATTTACCAGCGAATTGTCCAGCTTCTTCTGTAAGAACACCTTGATTATCAACTGGTGATAATACTCCAAGTTTGTATTGTAATTGACCTACAAGATAGTCATCAACCCCGTGTCCAGGAGCTGTATGTACTAAACCAGTTCCTGAATCAAGTGTTACATAATCAGCTAAGATTAATGTAGATGTTCTATCTAAGAATGGGTGTTGACATAGTAAGTACTCTAAATCTTTACCTACTAATACTTCACCTGTTTCGTAGTTTTCCCAACCGAATTTTTCAGCTAAGAACGCTACTCTTTCTTTAGCAACTAAGTAGCTTTCACCATTGTATTTAACAACTTGGTATTCGAAGTCTGGGTGAACAGCGATACCTAAGTTCGCAGGTAATGTCCAAGGAGTAGTTGTCCAGATAACAAACTTAGTTCCTTTTTCAACAGCACCATTTTCACTAACTAGGTCAAATGCAACATAGATAGATGGTGAAGTGTGGTCGTGATACTCGATTTCAGCCTCAGCTAAAGCAGACTCTGAAGATGGTGACCAGTAGATAGGTTTTAATCCTTTGTAGATATAACCTTTGTCTACCATTTTACCAAATACACGGATTTGTTCAGCTTCAAATTTTGGATCAAGAGTTAAGTATGGGTTATCCCAATCTCCTAGTACTCCAAGTTTTTTGAAGTCAGCACGTTGTTTATCAACTTGTTTTAAAGCATAATCTTTACATTTATTTCTGAATTTGTTAGCTGGCATAGATTTTCTATCAACACCATTGTTTACCAATACTTGCTCGATTGGAAGACCGTGAGTATCCCAACCTGGAACATATGGTGAAACAAACCATTCATGTTTTTATATTTAACGATAAAGTCTTTTAAGATTTTGTTTAATGCATGCCCAATGTGGATGTTACCATTTGCATATGGAGGTCCATCATGAAGTACGTATGATGGTTTCCCAGCATTTTTTTCTAAAATTTTATTGTATAAATCCATTTCTTCCCAACGTTTTAGGAATTCAGGTTCTTTATTTGGAAGATTTCCACGCATTGGAAACTTCGTATTTGGCATTAATAATGTATCTTTTAATTCTACCATTTTATCTCCTTTCAAAATAAAAAGCTCTTAGTAAAAGTTATAGAGGGCGAAATGTATCCACGGTACCACCTCTTTTAACTCCTACCAAGAGCACTTGTTTGTTCTATTAAAATTATTACACAATAAAGTGATAACTCCTATGCTTCTATAAAACTTTCCACCAACCAGTTTCTCTCTAAAACTCCACATAGACGTCTTGTCTTTATTTACGATAGACTTATATATTACATAAATCATAAACTTTCAAGTATTTTAATGTGAATTTAACATAAAATTTTCTGAAAACATTTTTAAATTTATAAAAAGACTTTAGTAAAACAATATGTGAATAAGACATGAATAATCTTCTCGTTCTTCTATAGAGTTTTCTAAAGTCTTAATATATTTTTTATCCTCTAAAATAATTTTTTATAGCTTCAGAGCCGTATTGTAAGATTTGCTTTTGTGTTAGTGAGGCAGTCACATTAACATTTCCACCTGAGACTTCCACATTGTCGATCATAACCGGAACGTCTAGTGATTTTATCTTAATTGTATTGCCACTCACTCCAACTCCAGTCCCTGTTAGTGCTTCTTTCAAATATTTTTCCAAAGCAAAATCAGGTATAGGTACTTTACCGATTTTAGCATCTTCTAGAACTAAGTCCACAGAATTATTTGCACCTACTACTTTAACATTAGTATTGATCATAGTATCCCAAAGTCCTAGTTTAACTGGTAACTTCGCTTCAATATGATTTCCAACTAATTTATAACTTCCGTTTAATAATTCTGAATCTTTTTCAACTGCGTTTTTAAAGATTGATAAAAATGTATCATTATCAATTTTTAATGATGTAGACACTTTTGAATTAGCATAACTAATATTAGAAAGGAAATCTCCATTCAAATCTTCTAATGTAGTTGAGGCTTGAACATTTTGCTAGTTTTTCTGAATTTTTAATGTTATTATCTGGTATTAAGGCATATGTTATACCACCACCAAAAAGAGCTAATACTATTAATAACGATAGTAGTTTTCTTAAAGCTTTCATTTGAATCTCCTTTGTTATAACTTTCCCTATAATATAATTATACACTATACAGAAAAAAAGTTAAAACAAAGTTAAACAATACCTTAAATATATACTCTTATTTTAAACTTCTCTACTAATTTTCTAAAATTAATAACTTGTAAATTAGCATAACAATTTAATCCTCATTCTACTTTAGCTTAAAAGTTCTATCTATTAAGAGTTGCCACTTGTTTAAAATCAAGCGAAACTTTTGTAACAATCTCATTATCAATTGATATATATGCACCAGCTATTTTTAAAGGTAATGAATTAATAGTAATCACGTTACCCTTAACTTCAGCACTTGTTCCTGTTAATGCTTCTTTCAGATATTTTTCTAATATAAAACTAGGAATAGGTAGTTTCCCCATTTTAGCATCTTCTAATGTTAAAGTTAAGCTATTACCTTCTCCTGCCACACTAATGTTTGAATAAACTATCGTATCAAATACCCCTAATACTTTAATAGGTAATTTAGCATTAATGTGAGATCTTTCTATTTTATAACTACCCTCAAGTAAAGCAGAGTTCTTATCAACAGAATTTTTCAGAAGAGATTGGAACTTGCTATTATCTAGTTTAATTGTAGACGATAAATTCCTAAACTGCTCAATAGAAATATTTTTTGCTAAATCTTTATTCAAAGAATCAACAGTCATTGTAGTACTAACATTAGCTAATTTATCTTTACTTTCTATACTTTCATCAGGAGCAAAACCATATATTAACCCTCCACAGATAATTACAACCGACAATACTATTGCTGATAGTTTTTTTGATATTTTCAATTTAATATTCCTCCTTCATAAACTTTCTAATAATTATAATTATACACATTACAAAAGTTATAGTCAAAAATTTTTAAAATAATAGACTCTAATAATTTATAAATAAATTATACATAAAATTATACAATTTGAAAATTTTAAGATATAATATTTGATAACCAAAAACGGTTTAAATTTTGAAATGGAGACTCAAAATATGAAAGAAAAAATTACTATTAAAAATTTCACTATGAACGTACTTAATGGTATCGCATTAGGAACTGTTCTATGTTTAGTACCAGGTGCCTTACTTGGTGAACTGCTTAAATATATAGGAAAGCTATATCCATCACTTGCGTTTTTATCATTATCAATAACTATTTCCAATGCCATGATAGGATTAGCTTCAGGAATAATAATCGGCTTATTCTTTAAATTCACACCCGTACAGAGTGTTTCAATCGGATTAGCTACATTATTTGCTGGTGGATCAATAATACCAACACCAGATAAGACAGGACTTATGCTAAAAGGTTCTGGTGATATCGTAACAATGATTTTCACAGCTGCACTAGCTACAGCTTTTATACTGCTAATCGGAGATAAAGCTAAAAACTATGCAGTAATTATACTACCACCACTTACATTGGTAATTATAGGAGGTATCGGTAGATTTACACTTCAATTTTTCTCAGGTGCAACAAAATTACTTGGGGATGGAATTAAACATTTACTTACATTGCAACCGATTATCCTTACTATTCTAATCGCGATGATTTTTGCGTGTCTTGTAGTATCTCCTATTACATCAGTTGGAGTTGCTCTTGCAATTAATATAGAAGGTATTGCCTCAGGTGCTGCAAATCTTGGAATTTGTGCATGTGGATTTACACTTGCAATCGCAGGTTGGGCTGTTAACTCTAAAGGAGTTTGCTTCGCACACTTTATCGGTTCACCAAAGATTTCTATGGCAAATATTTTCGCCAAGCCAAAAATCATGCTACCAGTTCTTTGTAGCGCAGCTGTTTCAGGAGTATTCGCTGCTATATTAAATATCCAAGGAACACCAATGAGTGCGGGATTTGGGTTCAGTGGTTTAGTTGGACCATTAGCTCATCTTTCGACTACTGACGGAAGTGCTTTAGAATTATTAAAAGTAGCTATCGTCTTCGTAGTAACTCCTGTAGTTTCTGGTTTCTTCTTTGTAAAATTATTTACAAAGATTGTACCTATTATTAAACCAGAGGATTACAAACTTAGCTTATAATATACACGCATGTGACTCGACAAAATTGATTTCTTAAAATCACGATGTTTGAGTCACTTTTTTTATAATATGTAATTCATTAAAACCTTGCATAAATTAGTCTCATAACTTATAATTATAAAGTATTAATTTTTAAGATATAAAATATTATCGACATGTAAAAGGAGTAGCTATGCTAGATCTTATTCGAAATAGAAAATTCAATGTTTATAAAACTTTTAAATATTGTAAATCCCCTAATTCCTATTGCTACTGATGAAATGTTCTTACGCACAGTATCAAATAGCGATGATTGTATATTACATTTATATACATTACCAAATTCTGCAATAATCGGTGCACCAGATACACGTGTACCATTTTTTGAACAGGCATTATTTGCATTTTATAGAAATAATATAATTCCAGCAGTTAGAAATATCGGAGGTCTTGGTATTATTTCAGACAAAGGAATTCTAAACTTATCAATCGTTATGAATAAACCAAAAGAAAACTTTTCTATTAATGAAGGTTATGAGCTTATGACATCATTTATAAAAGCAATTTTCCCAGAAGGAGCCGATAAAATCGTAGCGGTAGAAATTGCAAATTCGTACTGTCCTGGTGATTACGACCTAAGTATAAATGGAAAGAAATTTGCAGGGATTGCTCAAAGAAAGATTAAAGAAGCAGTAGTAGTTTCTATCTACATAAGTATCTTCGGTGATCAACAAAAGCGTGCAAACATTATGAAGGACTTCTATGAGATTGGAATTGATGATCAAGAAGTAAGATACAAGTATCCAAAAGTTGATCCAGAATGTATGGAAACACTAGAAAATCTACTAAATAAAAAATTCACTCTTGAAGATGTTTTTGAAAGAGTGGAAAAAGTACTTTATGGTTTAGACTGTGACCTAGAAAAAGGAGAATACACAGAAGCAATGGTAGAAGAATACAACGCAATCTTCGAACAAGCAAAAGAAAGAAACGAAAGTTACTTAGAAGGAAAATAAAATAAAAAAGTGGAATATACTCAAAACATAATTTCTATAGATTATGTTGGAGGTATTCCACTTTTTATTATTCCTTAATTTAAATCAATTTATCCTTATTTTTTAAACTCTCTATCATAAACACCCCTACATCTATAATATGAAGGTTAGTAATTTTTTCAAGTTCTTTTTTGATATAAGGAAAATGAGTACACCCAAGAACAACAGCTTCTACATTAGTTAATTCAAAATAATTAAACAATGTCTTGAAGTTAAAATCTTCCACTATCTGTTCAGGTTTATTACCCTCTTCAATAGCTTTAACAAGCTCCAGCATAGATAATCCTAATACACGTAGACGCGGATTCGAGACATAAAGATTATTCTCAACACCTGTAAGACCATGAGAGTTCGCTGCCATTACAGCTAGATACTTATACTCAAGCCCTAGATTTCTATACATTTGCATAGGAGTAACAATAGAAATATTCATTATTTCTGCCAATCTATCAAAATCAACAACAGAACTAAGTGAGTTACAATAAACAAAAATCGCATCGCAAGCTTTCTCCTTTAGTTCATCAATAATCTTTACAATAATATTTTCACGTTCTTCATCTTCCAATGCTTGAAACGTAGTTTGCTCTACTGGATTATTAGAAATCGGCACTAAAACTACATCATCATAACCACATGAATTTAGTAGCTCCGCACCTAATTTCGAATCAATCGGTGTTCCAGCCATAACCGCTATTTTCATTAAAATTCCTCCTACACCTTATCCATTTTTTTACAAAATCACACTTAATTATAAACTTCTCTTCGATGTTTAAAATTAATAGCGATTATAATAAGTCTATCATCTTCTATTCTTGTTATTAACCGATAATCCCCTATTCGATATCTCCAATAACCTTTTTTATTGCCTACTAGAGCTTTTCCCTTACTGCGTGGATCATCCGTATTACTCAAATTTTTTTCAATCCAATTAAATAAAATTTTTAAAGTTTGTTTATCTAATTTCTTTAAATCTTTTTTTATCGCTTCATCAAAAACAATTTTGTACATTATAAATCAAACTCTTTCTTTAAATCATCAAACTCTATTAGAGTTACTTCACCTTTCTCCTCACGACTTTCGAAATCTTTTATACGTTGAAGATCATACTCATCCTCAATCTTCTCAAGTGCAAGTTGCTTAATAGTAGTAGATAGTTTACCACCGTATAAGCCAGAAATAGAATTAAAAATCTGTTCTTCCTCTTTATTTAGTCTTAATGTTAAAGTAGTCATTCTTTCCACCCTCTTAATGTGTTACTTTTGTAATACAATTATACACCTAAAACTTACAGTAATCAACAATAATCACTTATAATTTAATACAAAAAAAGACCCCAGGATTTCTCCTGAGGTCTATAGTTATTTGAGTGTGACTTAATACTTACGATTTCTAATAAATCGAATTCATCAAATCATTCTCTGTATGAGGCTAAATTAATATATTATTTTATATCTATTTTCAATTGATCATCTACATAGTCTAGGTGAATTTTCATTCCATCTTCGATACCATGACGGATTAATTCAACTGAAAGTTTGTTTTCGATTTGACTTTGGATGAATCGTTTAAGTGGACGAGCACCAAATTTCATATCGAATCCAGCAGTCGCAACCCAGCTAGAAATATTATCAGTATATGTTAAAGTAATATTTCTATTAGCGATACGCGCAACAAGTTCGTTAAGAAGTTTATTAGCGATTCCTTAATATTATCTTGTGTTAATGGTTTGAAGATAATTATATCATCCATACGGTTAAGAATTTCTGGTTTGAAGTATCCGTAAAGTTGGTTAGTAACATTTTTACGAGTTTCTTCAGAAATCACACCATCTTTAACTTCTTCTAATAGTTCTAAAGAACCGATGTTAGAAGTCATGATAATTATTGTATTTTTGAAATCTACTACTACACCTTTAGAGTCAGTAAGTGTACCTTCATCAAGAAGTTGAAGTAAGATATTGAACACATCTGGGTGAGCTTTTTCGATTTCGTCCATTAAGATAATGCTGTAAGGATTACGTCTTACACTTTCAGTAAGTTGACCACCTTCTTCATAACCGATGTATCCTGGAGGGGCACCGATTAAACGGCTAACTGAGTGTTTTTCCATGTATTCACTCATGTCGATACGTACAATGTTACGTTCATCATCGAATAAGTTAAGAGCTAATGCTTTAGCAAGCTCAGTTTTACCTACCCCAGTAGGACCTAAGAATAAGAAGCTACCAATCGGTCTGTTAGGATCTGCGATACCAGCACGAGAACGTAAGATCGCATTTGTTACGCTCTCTACAGCTTCATCTTGACCTATTACTTTTTCATGAATAGTATCAGCTAGATGTAATAATTTTTCTTTTTCAGTTTCTACTAGACGAGTTACAGGAATACCAGTCATTTGACTTACGATAAATCCAATCTCATCTTCTGTAACCTCTTGTTTTAGAAGTTTGTACTCTTCATGTTTAGATTTTTCTTCTAATTCTTCTAACTCTTGAGTTAATTTTGGTAAAGTAGAATATTGTAACTCAGAAGCTTTTTCTAAATCATAGCTGTTTTGAGCTTGTTCTAATTCAACTTTAACTCTATCTATTTTTTCACGTAGATTTTTAACAGCTGATAATTTTTCTTTTTCACTATCAACTTGTGATTGAAGTTTATTTTGTTCTTCTTTTAGATTAGCCAACTCTTCTTTTAAGTTTTCTAAACGTCTTTTAGACACATCATCATCTTCACTACTTAATGCTTTTTCTTCTATCTCAAGTTGCATAACTTTACGATTGATTGTATCTAATTCAGCAGGGTTAGAAGAGTTTTCAGTTTTAATAGTAGCACAAGCTTGGTCGATTAAATCGATAGCTTTGTCCGGTAAGAATCTATCAGTAATGTATCTGTTAGACAATTCAGCAGCTTCTACAATCGCACGGTCAGAGATTTTCACACCGTGGTAAACTTCGAATCTTTCTTTAAGACCACGTAGAATTGAAATTGTATCTTCTACAGTAGGTTCATTAACAAGAACTTTTTGGAAACGACGTTCTAATGCAGAGTCTTTTTCGATATATTGGCGATATTCATTAAGAGTTGTAGCACCGATACAGTGTAGTTCACCACGAGCAAGCATTGGTTTTAAGATGTTACCAGCATCCATTGCTCCATCTGTTTTACCAGCACCAACAAGCATATGAATTTCATCGATGAATAGAATGATTTTTCCATCTTTTTCTTTAACTTCTTTTAATACAGCTTTTAGTCTCTCTTCGAACTCACCACGATATCTAGCTCCTGCGACTAAACTAGTAAGGTCAAGTTCGAATACAGTTTTGTCTTTAAGACTTTCAGGTACATCACCGCGTACAATACGTTGAGCCAGTGCCTCAACAATCGCAGTTTTACCTACCCCAGGTTCCCCTATCAACACTGGATTATTTTTTGTTTTTCTTGATAAAATTCTAATTACATTTCTTATTTCTTCATCACGTCCTATCACAGGATCAATTTTACCACTACGTGCAGCTTCTACAAGATCACGACCATATTTTTCTAAAACTTCGTAGTTGTTTTCTGGATTCTCGTTCATAACTTTTTTACCTCCTCTGATATTATCGATAACAGCTACTAAATCTTTTAACGTAGTCACCTTATCGATATATTTTTTTTACTATACTATTTTTCAAATAACTCGCAAGAACAATATGTTCACACGAAATAAATTTATCTTCATATTTCTCTTTATATTTATTAGCTTCTATTAATAAAGCATTCAAATCATTATTTAGATAACTAGCGTAATTGATATTATCTCCTTCTACACTATTTACCTTCGCAATTTCGTTATCTAACTCATGAGTTAAATTCACCTTATCAACATTTACTCTTCCTAATATATCACTATATAAATTACTACCAGTAAGAGCTGCTTT
>CAKMQO010000123.1 GCA_927911695.1 uncultured Gemella sp.
TAAATGCTTCTTCTTTTTTTAATGGTAAAAAAAATCAAAAAATTCATTTTAGAAAATTAGTGGAAAAAAGTGGGGAAATGTGGTAAATTATAAAGGTAAGGTGGTGAGAAGTAGTGTTTATTGGTCAATACAATAATAAAATGGATGCCAAAGGAAGGCTTAGTATTCCAATAAAGTTCAGAGATGAACTAGGTGAAAAATTTATTATCACAAGAGGTCTAGACTCTTGTTTATTTGGCTATTCACTACAAGAGTGGCAAAAGGTGGAAAGTAAGATTAAATCACTACCTATCACTAAGAAAAATGCTCGTACTTTCCAACGTTTCTTCTTTTCTGGAGCCACTGAAGTTGAAATAGATAAACAAGGAAGAATTAATATTCCAAACGCCCTTATAGAGCACGCTTTTTTAGATAAAGAGTGTGTTGTAAATGGTTTATCAAATAGGATAGAAATATGGGATAAGACTCGCTGGGAAGATTTACTCGTTGAAAGTGAAGCTAGCGTAGAAGAAATAGCAGAAGAATTAGAAGATTTTGATTTTTAGGATGGATGAAAATGTTTAAACATTATAGTGTATTATTAAATGAAGCTGTAGAAGGCTTAGATATAAAAGAAGATGGTATATATGTAGACTGTACTCTTGGTGGAGCAGGGCATAGTTTAGAAATTTTAAAGCGATTAAAAAATGGTAAACTATATGCATTTGATCAAGATAATGTTGCATTAGAAAATGCCAAAGAAAAATTAGCTGAATACAGTGATAAAGTTGTCTTTATTAAATCTAATTTTGTTAATTTAAAAGAAAATTAGACAGAGCATGGTGTAAATGAAGTGGATGGAGTTCTTTATGATTTAGGAGTTTTCTTCACCACAATTAGATACACCAGAAAGAGGTTTTAGTTATAACTATGATACAAGATTGGACATGCGTATGGATACTGATGCAAAAATTAGTGCATATGAAGTCATTAATGAATATAGTTATCATGATTTAGTAAAAATATTTTATCGTTATGGAGAAGAAAATTTCTCTAAACAAATAGCGAGAAATATTGAAAAAAAACGTGAGCAAAAACCTATAGAAACTACTTTTGAATTAGTAGAAATTATAAAAGAATCTATCCCTGCTGCTAAAAGAAGAACTGGTGGACATCCAGCAAAAAGAGTATTCCAAGCAATTCGTATTGCTGTAAATAATGAATTATCTGTATTCGAAGACTCATTAGAACAAGCAATAGATATCGTTAGTGTAGGTGGAAGAATATCTGTAATTACCTTCCATTCTCTAGAAGATAGAATTTGTAAACAGATATTCAATTCTTATTCTAAATCAAAGGATATTCCAAAAAACCTTCCTATTATGCCAGAAGAAAGTTTATCTAAATTAAAAGTAATTACAAGAAAACCTATATATCCTAGTGATATTGAATTAGAAGAAAATAATAGATCTAGAAGTGCAAAATTAAGAGTTGCACAAGTTCAGACGAAATAGAGGGGAGGAAAGAAAATGGCGACACTAAAGGTATATAGTCGTGAATATGGAGTAAGAAAAGTACAAGAGAAAGTAAAGTTCAATTTACTAGAAAAAACTGCATATGGAGTTTTTGTAGGAGTTATTTTACTTGCTAACGTAGTTGTGTTAAACTATAAAGGAGAGATTTATTCACTACGAAGTGCTCAACAAAAAAATGATATTGTAATATCAGAAAAACAAAAAAATAATAATGAACAAAAAGTTATGATAAATAATCTATCATCTTACGAAAGAGTTAAAAAAATTGCTGAGACGGTAGGAATGAAAACTCAAAAAGATAGTATAAAGGTAGTGAGATAATTGATAAAACTTTTTAAGAAAATATTAACTTTAAAGTTTTTGGAAGATAGAAGAAGTTTAGAAAGAAAAGATTATATCTCTCGAGAAAGAACAAAAATTGTATTTTTTCTAATTTTTTGTTTTTTTCTTTGTATGGATATTAATATTAAATATAGGACAAATGATGCTAATTGGAACTGTAAGGGGACATAATCTTTCAGAATTAGCAGATAAAAAGTACAAGATAGATAGTAGTTTACAACCAAATCGAGGTAAAATCTATGATAGAAATGGGAACATACTAGCTGACAATATTGAATCTTACAAGTTAGTAGCGGTAGTTTCAGATAAAGCTACAGAGGATGAAACAAATCCACGACATGTTGTAGATATTAACAAAACAGCAGAAGAGCTATCTAAATTTATAAAATTAGATAAAAACAAGATAAAAGATATACTTAGTAAACAAGGAGTATATCAAGTAGAATTTGGAACTGCTGGTAAAGATATAAGTGTAGAAGATAAAAAGAAAATCGAAGAGCTGAAATTACCAGGTATTGAATTTATAGCGACAACAAAAAGATATTATCCAAACGGAAGTATGCTTGGGAACTTTTTAGGTTTTGCTCAAAATTCACCAGATAGTGATTTGATTACTGGTCGTTTAGGTGTCGAAAAGACTTTTGATTATTATCTAAGAGGAAAAGAAGGGCATATTACTTATGCTAAAGATGCATGGGGGAAAGTCGTTTCTAATATTCCTAAAGTTGAGATTAAACCTGTTGACGGGGCAGATATATACTTAACAATTGATAAGAATATTCAAGGTTTTATCGATAATACACTAAAAGATATTCAAGATAAATATGAACCAGAAAGTGCATTTGCAATTGCTGTTAGTCCTAAAACTGGTGAAATATTAGGATTAGGTCAAACACCTGCATTTAATCCAAATACTCAAGAAAATCTGGCGAGTGCATGGTCAAATATTTTCTATAACTCAGCTTATGAACCAGGTTCAACTTTAAAAACATTTACAATGTCGATAATGGTAGAAAATAATATATATAAGCCAGATAGTTTCTATAGATCCGGATCATATCAAGTAGAAGATGCTACAATTTTTGACTGGAACAAAATTGGATGGGGAACTATTACTCAACGTCATGGATTCCAACAATCTTCAAATACTTTAATGTTAACATTATTGAATGAATTAGGGACAGAAAAATTAAAAACAGGATTAGAAAACTTTGGATTTGGTAAGAGTACAAATTTCATTATATGGAAATGAAGCTACAGGAGATTTAGTATTTAATAATAAAGTATCAGCTTCAACAACAGTATTCGGTCAAGGTAGTACAGTTACCGCGATGCAAATGGTTCAAGCAGAAACAGCAATTTTAAATGACGGTCAAATGTTATCGCCATACTTTTTACAAAGAGTTCATGATAAAACAATAGATAAAGATGTTAATATAGGTAAAAGAACCGTTGTAGGTAATCCTATATTAAAACATACAGCGGATATTATGAAAGAAGAACTGTATGGCGTTGTAAATGGAACATGGGCTCAAGGTGGTAAGAGATATGCAGTAGAAAATTACAGTGTTTCAGGAAAAACAGGAACAGCAGAGGTTGTAGATCCTAAGACTGGTACGTACTATAAGAGTCCATATAAAGTAATGCACTCATTCATCGGGTATGCGCCAACGGAAGATCCGCAAGTAATATTATATGTTGGATTAAAATTACCTTCAAAAGAACTAGGAGCAAGTAATGCGAACGGTGCATCAGAAATATTTAAACCAATAATGGAAAACACATTGAACTACTTAAATGTTAAAAAGTCAAATGATGATAATACTATTCAAAGTTATCAAATGGAGAATCTTCTGAGGGGTAAATGTTGAGTCGACAATTGTTAATTTACAACAAAAAACTAAAAATATAATAACAATTGGAAGTGGAACTAACGTAATTGGCCAATATCCTTCAGCAGGGAATGTAATAAAACAAGGAGAGAGAGTATTTTTATTAGTCTCTGATGAAAATATAATTACACCTAATTTTACGGGATGGTCAAAAGTAGACGTACTTAACTACGCTAAATTATCTGGAATAGATATTGAAACCGAAGGGAATGGATTTGCTAAACAACAATCTATTCCAGCACAAAGATTTGTGAAAAAAGGGGAAAAGATAAAAATAAAATTTGGTTAGGAGAACAAAATGAGTAATTCAGATACAATGTTTGCTATATCGTTATTAATGGTAGCATATTTTCTGACAGTTTTAATGCTACCAAGATTAATAAAATATTTACATGAATTAAAATTTGGACAAGCAATCAGAGAAGAAGGGCCACAAAGTCATATGCATAAAAAAAGGAACGCCTACTATGGGAGGTATTTCTTTTATAATTGCGATAGTTATTTCACTTATAGTGGCTATGTTCTTAGATAGTTCAAATATACAATACTATATACTATTCATTTATACAACTATTTCCTTCTCAATAATAGGATATATAGATGATATGTTAATCGTAGTTAAAAAGAAAAATGATGGATTAGCACCTAGAAAAAAATTAATGCTACAAATTCTATTCTCTGTAATATTTTATATATTAGTAACTTTTATCTACAAAGATGTTAATTATATACATATTTCCAGTATTTGATTATAATTTAAATATTTCATATTTCTATATAATTTTCTTAGTATTTTGGCAAACTGGTTTCTCTAATGCAGTAAATTTAACAGATGGATTAGATGGATTAGCTACTAGCGTAACAATTATTACAACAAGTACATTTGCTTTATTAGCATATAAAGAAAATAACTTTCCTGTATTAGTATTTTGTTTAACAATAGTAGGGGCGCTTTTAGGATTTTTATTATTTAATAGAAATCCAGCAAAAATATTTATGGGTGATACAGGATCATTAGCTCTAGGTGGAATCTTAGCAGCAATTTCAGTAATCTTACATAAAGAAGTAGCATTTTCATTTATTGGTTTAGTCTATATATTAGAAACACTGTCAGTGATTATTCAAGTAGCGTACTTCAAGAAAACTGGTAAAAGAATTTTTAAAATGTCACCATTACATCATCATTTTGAACTGTCAGGTTATGGTGAAGTGAAAACTGTATACATTTTTGTTATTATAGCTGTTATATCTTCAGCTATAGGTTATTTCGTAGGGGTAGTATAAAATGATAAATTTAGAAGATAAAAGAATATTAGTATTAGGATTTGCTAGAAGTGGTTACTCAACTGCCAAAATCTTAAATAAATTAGGTTATGATGTAATCCTAAATGCATTTGATGATTTAAGTACTGATGAAAAAGCTATTGAATTAAAAAACTTAGGTGTAAAAATAGTTGATGGTGGTCATCCGTTAGAACTTTTAGATACTATAGATTTAATAATTAAAAATCCAGGAATAAAATATGAAATTGAATTTTTACAAAGAGCAGTAGAAAAAAATATTGATATTATAACTGAGATAGAATTAGCTAACACATTGTTTAATATTGATATGGTAGCAATTACTGGTACTAATGGGAAAACTACAACTACACAAATGACGTTTGATATATTAAAAGCAGCTAATAAAGATGTCTTTTTAGCAGGAAATATCGGCTATCCATCTATTGAAGTAGCATATAATCATCCTAATTCTTTAATTATTACCGAAGTATCATCATTCCAATTACAAGGAACTAAATATTTTAAACCATCGGTAGCAGCGATTACAAACTTAGGTGTTGGTCATTTAGATTATCATGGTAGCGTTGAAAACTACAGAAATGCTAAGAGAAATATCTACAAAAATCAAACCCAAGATGATATTTTAGTTTTAAATATTAAAGAATTAGAAAAATATGAATTGAGTAAAATAAATTCACAAGTAATTCTTTATGATACAAAAGAAAATTCTGAAGCGGATGTATTTGTAAGAAATAATATAGTAGTCTATAAGGACGTCGAACTATTTGATATAACAAAAATGTCTCTTCCAGGTATGCATAATGTAGAAAATGCAATAAATGCAGCATTAATTTCATACATAAAAGGTGCATCCATTGAAACAATTCGCGAAGTATTGTATAGTTTTAGTGGAGTAAAACATAGATTGCAATATGTTGGAGAGCATAATGGAGTGAAGTTCTATAATGACTCTAAAGCTACAAATCCAGTTGCTACAACTACAGCACTTTCTGGATTCGAGAAAAATATAATATTAGTATGTGGAGGGAAAGATAGAGGAATTGATTTTAAGGAATTAGTACCATTCTTCCCGAGAATTAAAGCAATGGTTGTTGTTGGAGAAAGTAAAGAAATATTATTTGACTTAGCAACTACTAATGGAGTAGATTGTCATAAAGCGACGAAGGTTGATGATGCTACAATCTTAGCTAACAAACTTGCTGTAGAAGATGACATAGTTCTATTATCACCAGCATGTGCATCATGGGATCAATATAAATGTTTTGAAGATCGTGGAGATGAATTTATAGCTACGTTTGAAAAGATTAGTCAAGAGGATTAAGAGCGATGAACAAAAAGAATAAAAGGTTACTAGCAAAAATGAATAATGAGAAAAGAAGAAGCTCATTAGTGAAAAAAAGGCAAGAAAGAATTAATATTCATAGTAACTTTATTTTTAATTGTTATAGCAGTATTTTCACTACTATTTAGTAATTATTTGAAACTGAAAACAATTGAAGTGGAAGGTAATAGTCAAATAACTAAAGAAGAAATACTAGAAGCAGGAAATATTAATAATAATCTAAGAACTTGGTCTATAAAAGATGATGAAATTCGTAATAATATACAATCGAGATTCGAAATATTTAAATCCGTAACAGTACAATCGAAATTACCATCAACAATCAAGGTAAAAGTAGAGGAATACAGTTTTATCGCACAAAATAAAAAAGAAGACGGTAGTTTAGAGATAATTATGGAAATGGTAAACCCTATTCAGGAATAGTAAGAAATAATTATAATTTACCGATCTTAGAAAATTTCAAAGACGATAGCGGTAAACTAGATGAAGTATATAAGAACTTAAATAAATTAAAAGAAGATGTAAGACTACAAATATCTGAAATTATAAATGATGAAGGTGATAATGTTACAATTTATATGAAAGATGGACAAAAAGTAAAAGCTTTAAGAGCAAGTTTTTCTGATAAATTGAATTATTATGAAGAAATATCGAAATATATTGAAGATAAAAATAATACAACTTTAAATTTAATAAATGGTGCATACTTAGAAACTGCAAAAACTGAAAAGAGAAGAAATGAAAATATCAAACAATTATTATCTAGACAAGGATTAAAAGATGATTCAACGTCGAAAACAGATAAGGAAAAAGTTGATGATACAGAAAAAGTAGAGAAAAATAACAAAACTGAAAATTCTACTACAAATTCAAAAGTAGCATCTTCTACTAATAATAAGAATACATAAACAACAATACAGTAACAAATAACAAAAAATGAATAGCAAAAAAAGTATCCAG